>DATNJO010000079.1:0-11303 GCA_035603895.1 Pyrinomonadaceae bacterium | reverse complement strand
TATGCGAGTGAGCATGGGAGCTATGGCATCGCGACGTTGCGCCGTAAGCACGTCACCGTGAAGGGCGATCTGATCGAGTTTGACTTTCCCGGCAAGTCGGGTGTGCAACAGCGCCGGCAGCTTCGCGATCGACAAGTGGCGCGAGTCATTCGCGAGACCATGAAACTGCCGGGATACAACGTGTTCAAGTTTGAAAATGGCGACGGCAAGCCTGTGAACGTGACGCGCCAGCACATCAACACGTACATCAAGGAAATCATGGGCGAGAATTTCAGTGCGAAAGACTTTCGCACTTGGGCCGGAACGCTTGTGTGTGCGTGTGCCCTTGCGCGTGAGGGAGTTGAGATGCCGGAAGAATCGACCTTGCGAACACAAGCGCGAGTGCGCAAACGAAGAATCGTGGCCGCGATTAAAGAAACGGCCGAAGTATTAGGGAACACACCGGCCGTTTGTCGCAGTTCGTACGTCTGCCCGGAAGTGATTCATGACTTTGAGAAGGGCAAAGTAATCGACAATTGTTCCAGCAACCTTCAGGACCTGGTCGCCTTCCGGGGCCGCGGCCTGCAAAACGCCGAGCGCGCGCTGCTGAAGTTCCTGTCGCGTAACGGGCGGTGATTTTACTGGGGTAAATCTTGACAAGAGTAAATAGCGTGAAGTAGAAGAGCCGCATAACAGCTTCGTTCCCGCCGCTAGCTGACTACAGTGTAGTTTGCTAATTGTTTGTCCCGAAGTTGTTATCGACGTTAGTTTCTCGTTCCCGAGTGAAACTACCCTCAGGGAAACCAACTCGTAGCCCAATGTCGCTGGGGAATGCGACAGTTTAACTCGCACCCACTGATCCTCGGCTGCTCCCTTCCAAGCGGCCGAAGCCTAGAGGAGTAGGTAACTCCTGCGAGGAACTGTCGTATGTCTGCACCGGAGCTTCAATCCAAGCCTGGCGTTCCCGTTCAGCACGAATCCTATCGACTAATCGACTACGTCTTCGACCGCGCAGTTCACATCGTACGGCGAACGAAAGAGTTAGTGTGGGAACTCAAGGAATTGGCCATAGCTCTGCTCATTCTCTACTTACTTATTCGACACGCTGCGCACCTGTTTTGACGGTTCTCTCAAATTAAGGTTCAAAAATCCCACCAACAAAAGTTGGTGGACTCATTCATATCCAACCTACCTCCCACCCTACTCAGCGCGTCAATCCCACCAACGTAGTTGGTGGTTCGTTCATACTCAACCTACAGACGCATTAGTGAACAATCCACCAACTTCGTTGGTGGGATTGCGTGCCTTATTGTTGGCTTAGTAGGCCGGGGATGAAAGTACCACCCACTGAAGTGGGTGGTATTCCCTTCTGAAAAGCGTGGGACTCCCTCTCCGTGGCACTCGTGTTGCCGAACTACTGGCGCGACGCGGTTTGTGTTTGAAAACGAAGCAACAGGAGAACTTGAATGGAAGGACCACTCAGAGGAATTTTGGCGGGCGCCGCCGCGTGGAAGTTTGGCGGCGGGTGTATCTCAACGATCCTGATCTTTATTATCGTGTTCTGGTTACTCGGCTACGTTCGTTGTTAAGCCACAAGAGGCACAAAAAGCACAAGGGAAGTTACGGTTAACTGTCTTGTGCTTCTTGTGCCTCTTTGTGGCTTCTTACCAACTGACGACGAGTTCTTCCGCTTCCTGCCAGACAGGAAGGTTCGGACGAATCGCACAGCGATGGAGTTGCTGCGGTTCTGCTAACAATGCGCCGGCGCCGATCACGACCGTCGTGATCGGATCTTCCGGCATCGTCGCACGCAGTTCCAATTCCGACTGCAATCTGTCTTTGATTCCCTTCAACAACGAACCGCCACCGGTGAGAATCATGCCAGAATAATAAATGTCCGCTACCGCTTCCGGTTGCGCGTCTTCAACCACTCGCCGCACACCCGTGACGATTTCACCCAACACCGGCTCCAATGCTTCACGTACTTCTTCCGCCGTGATGTGTACCGCGCACGCCGATCCATCACTCAACTGCTTGCCCACAATCTTCACTTTGCGTTCGTCAACCGGGATCGCTTCACCCAGCACGCCCATCTCTTTCTTGAGCATCTCCGCGGTGTTCTCGCCAATCTGCAAACAGTAGCTGGACCGCACGTAATCGCGAATCGCATCGTCCATCGCATTTCCCGCCGCTTGCAAACTCATCGAATGAACTACGCCGCCCGACGCGACGATCGCGATGTTTGTCGTGCCGCCTCCGATATCAACCACGAGGTGAGCGCGTTCGTCTTCAAAAGAAAGTCCGGCGCCGAGTCCGGCAGCCAACCCTTCGTCAACCAAATCGATCCGGCTGCCACCCGCATCATGCGCCGCATCGCGCACCGAACGTTGCTCGACCGCAGTCGCCGAACCCGGGATGCCGACGACGTAATGTCCGCGCCGGTAACCATCTGTAACGTGGCCGATGAACGAACGCAGCATCTTCTGCGTGACTTCAAAATTGAAGATCGTCCCGGAACGAATCGGCCGATGCACTTCAATGCCGCGCGGCTCGCGCCCGAGGAGCCGCAATGCTTTGTGACCCACGGAAACGACCTCGCCATCGTAACGATCGACGGCGACCACGGAAGGCTGATTCAACACCACACCGCGGTCTGGCCGGTAGATGAGTGTATTGACAGTACCCAGATCAATAGCTAGTTGATTTCTTAAAAACTTCTCGATGAACTTCACGGCGACGGTTCCTCCTCCAGATTGGCAGGTTCCAGGAAGCGAGTAGCTAATCAGCTTCCGGCGGCAACTCGTATGCCTGAACGAAAGATTGGTTACTTGGCGGGGGATCTTCTTTGAAGTAGAAAAGAACGATTACGGAAGTTCTTCCAGAGCCGTATGACTACTGTGCGTTCGGGCGTCGAAACGTACGAGTTCGAAGCATTCAGGATGACTGACATGCTTCGGCTAATCGCGCCAAACCCGACAACAGATCGTCACCGAGGTAAATTCTGACCACCCGGCGGTCGTGTGCCTGGAGTGCGCGAAAGTCGCCTAGCGCCTGCGCTTCTTTCAGCACACTGAACGTGTAGGTCTCGCCGGGGATCGGGAAATCGGTCTTGTCTTTGGCGCCGACTTGAAAGAAGACGCCCGTGTTTGGTCCGCCTTTGTGAAGCTGCCCGGTGGAGTGCAGAAAGCGCGGCCCGTAACCGACGGTGGTGGCGCAGTGGGTCCTATCGCGCAAGTTCGTTCTGATCTGCTGAAAGTAGTTATCGATTTCCGGTGTTTGTTCGATGTAGTTGAGAAAGGCGATGTAGTCGCCCGGGTTGATTTTCTCGAGTTGCGATCGGACTGCGTCGGCCAACGACATCTCGGGAGCTGAGTCAGGTAGTCGTCCGGTTTTCGTAAACTCGGCGAGCAGTTCTTTGGTTGCGTCCTTGGCTTCCTGCACGTTTGGTTGGTCGAACGCGTTGATTCCAAGACGCCAACCGGCGCACGCAGTGGCAAACTCCCACACCAAAAACTCCGCGCCGAGATCGTACAAGTCTGAAAGCTCGTGTCGAATGATCGGGTGACCCGCTTCGGCCAGTTCGTCGAGCTTCGTATTGATGTCCTTCGTCGCGCCTTTCAACGAGATCGATACGAAAACACGATCGTCGCCATAAACAGATGGATCGCTGAGAGGTTCGCCAACGATCGGAACGATTCCCTTGCCTTGTTTGCCGGTGCTCTCCGCGATGAGTTGTTCGATCCAAAGGCCGAGCGTTGCGAGTCGCGGATCGATCACAAAGGTGAGTTTGTCGCGTCCGATGTTGGCGTACTCACCAATCAAGGTTCCTAACCGCATTGCGGCATCCATGTCCGCGTGATTTTGCGCGCGGTCGAGGAGCGTACCGATTTCAAGACCCATTAACGCCGCTGGCAGCATACCGAAGTAAGAAAGCGCGGAGTAACGCCCGCCGATATCCGCCTGGTTCAAGAAAATTCGTCTAAATCTTTTTTCCTTCGCAGTCGCGACCAGAGGTGTTTCCGCGTCAGTGATCGCTACAAAATTTTCACCAGACTTCACTTGGTCGTACCAGAACTTGTAAAAAACGTTCGGCTCCGTCGTCGTTCCCGACTTCGACGCGATCACAAACAAACACTTCTCAACGTCGATCCGCGCCGCGAACTCAGCAATCACGTCCGGGTCCGTTGAATCAAGCACGAGTAATTCCGGAAACTCCGGTTGCTGCCCAAACGTTTGCGCCAACACTTCCGGACATAGCGACGAGCCGCCCATGCCACACACCATCACGTGCTTGAATTTCTGCCGCACCTCTTCCGCAAACGCGCGCAATTCACCAACGACGCCCGTCATCTCTGCGGCGACGTTCAACCAGCCGAGCGAGTTCTGGATCATCGTGGCAACGGATTCGTCCGCGGTCCAAAGGGAAGCGTCTTTGTCCCGGATGCGTTTAGCGACAAGACTGACGCGAGCCTGATAAATAGCCATGTTCATCCGGGTCTTAAGCGCGTCAGGAAAGAATTCGGCAGAGTTCATCTTGGGTCCAAACCTCGACTTTTAGTGTTATGCAGATCAGTGTAACATCGCCGTCATGAGCAGTACCAAGAAGGCGCTGATCGTCGTCGATGTGCAAAACGATTTCTGCCCTGGCGGCACGCTGGCGGTCCCACACGGCGACGAAGTCGTCGCTCCGCTGAACAAACTGATCGACGAGTTTCTCGAGCGCGGAGATCCGGTTTATAAAAGTCGCGACTGGCATCCGCCAACCACCAAGCACTTCACTGCGTATGGCGGCACCTGGCCCGTGCACTGCGTCCAGAATACTGAGGGCGCTGCGTTTCATCCGGCACTGCATAACGATCCTCGGATCGAAGTGATCTCCAAAGGTCTGGGCGACACTGATGGCTATTCTGCCTTTGACAAGACCGGTCTGAGTTCGCAGCTCAAGCAAGCGGGCGTTGAAGAAGTTGTGGTCGGCGGATTAGCGACGGATTACTGCGTCAAACACACGGTGCTCGACGCACTCAAGCAGGGATACAAAGTCAAAGCGGTCGAAGAAGCGATGCGCCCGGTCGAATTGAGACCAGGTGATGGTGAACGAGCTATCGAAGAGATGCGCGCGGCAGGCGCGGAAATAATCTAGCGTGGGCACCCTAAACATCGATCGTTACCATGCGGCGATGGGCGACGCGTCGTTCAAAGACGTCACCCACCTGCACGATCAACCACTCAGCGACGCAGACGCCACTTTCTACATCACTCAACGCAAACTTCCTTTCGCACCATGTCTCGGTCACGAACGTCTCGTTCGTCTGCTTGTCGACAGCCAGATCGACCGCCCGCGGCTCCGTTTTCTCGAACAGGACCGCGGCGGTTTGAAGCTTTTCGCCAAAGCGATCGAAGACATTCAATTCGTCGGCAAGATCAGAACTGTGAGGCCGGGCACGATCGTTTTTGCGCAGGAACCGTTTGCCGACATCAGCGGCGCGTTTGGCGTGACGCAAGCGCAGGAGATTAAATTCGAGCACGCGTTCGATCTGCCGATGACCACGGCCAGCACGGCGATGCAGTTTCGCATGGCCGCGGGCGAAGATCGCTGGCTGTCAGACTTCTCACTCCGCCGCAACGGCGACATCGAACGCGCAGTCGACATCGCCGTTTATGCTTTCATCGGCGGCTTCAACGACACCTCGAATCTCGAAGCCGCATTTCGTCTCGACATTCCCGCAGTCGGCACCGAAGCGCACTACTGGCAACAAGCCTACATCGAATACATGGACCAGCCGGAGGTCGAGCCGCGCACCGGCAAGCCCAAACACTTCGAACAAGTCGCCTTCGAACGCTGGCTCGACGCGAATCCAAACGGAACGACGTTGCTACTCGACACGATCGACGTCTACATGGGCGCGATTCATGCCGCGATGGCCGCGACATCAACCGAAGCACGGCGCCGCGCGTTCAAGGGCTTCCGCGTTGATTCGGGCAATCTGGCGGAGTTGGGTGAATGGTGTTTGCACTTTTTCGCGGCTAACGGCCTGACCGGATTGCGTCCCAACCTCACCGGCGATCTCGACGTGGAACGAATCAAAGAGATCGTCAGTGAGTTTCCGGAAGTCGCGGGGTTTGGCATCGGAACGAAGCTATCGAGTGAAGTTCGTTCGGTCGCGGGCGTGATCTTCAAGATGTGCCAGATCAAGGGCCACCCAACACTCAAAGCATCGAACTCCGAAGAAAAGATCACTTTGCCCGGACGGTTACAATTGTTTCGCGGCAGCGACGGAGACGGAAATTACGCGGGCGACGTCATCGGACTCGACAGCGAAGAGATCGACATTCCCGGAGCCGCTAAGGTCGAACGTTTGCTGGTCCCGTTCTGGGAAAACGGACAACACTCCGCGATTCCCTCCATCGAGAAACAGAAAGTTTTCGTCGAAGAACAGCGCAAACGTTTTCGCGACATCAATAGCTACTCAGTCAGCTTGAGCGATAAACTGCGTCAACTGCGCGACGATCTCGTTACGCGTTCGAAGAAGGACAATTCCGGTTGGGAATCGATTCTGAAAGAACCCGAGGTTGACTATGAACGTGCGTGAGCTTGTGTCCCCCGAAGAATGGCAGGTGCGCGTGGATCTGGCGGCCGCTTATCGACTCGTGGCGATTTATGGCTGGGACGATCTCGTCTTCACGCACATCTCGGCGCGCGTGCCCGGACCGGAACATCATTTCCTGATCAATCCGTACGGGATGATGTTTGAAGAGATCACCGCTTCGAGTCTGGTGAAAGTGGATCTCGAAGGCCGGATCGTGATGGAGTCCAACTATCACATCAACCCGGCGGGATTCACGATTCACAGTGCCGTACACGCCGCGCGCGAGGACGCGTTGTGCGTGATGCACCTGCACACCGATTGCGGCATCGCGGTTTCGGCGCAGGAGAATGGTCTACTCCCCATCTCGCAGCAATCGTTGTTTGTGCTCGCCTCGCTCGGTTATCACGACTACGAAGGACTCGCTTTGAACGACGAAGAAAAACCGCGCCTCGTGTCCGACCTCGGCAACAAAACGTTTCTCATTCTGCGCAACCACGGACTGTTGACCGTCGGCCCCACCGTAGCAGATGCATTTCTCTCGATGTTTCTGCTCGAGCGCGCCTGCCGTATTCAAATCCTCGCGCAGTCTGGCGGCAACAACCTGATCCCCATCTCCGCCGAAATCCTGGCCCAAATACCCGCCCAACAGGCCGTCGTAACCACGGGTGGCCCAGGCAAATTAGTTTGGCCCGGCCTCTTGAGAAAGTTGGACCGACTGGGCGCCAACTTCCGCGACTAGAGCTGATTAGCAAAGGCTTCAACGAGGTCAAATCTTTTGCCGACGAGCAAAAACAACCCACAAAAAAGAGCATTGCTTTTTAGAAGAATGCAGAGTACGATCCTGTCATCTCATCGCGCCGTCTTCGCAACAGGAGTGTGGAGACACAAAGTCAGTCTTTCGGCTTTAAACGAGATTACAAGCCCAAAAGTAGGCCGCGAAGTACACAGGCGGCAATTTTAATACAGGACGCTTGGCGCAAGCGACAATTAGAACCTGATCTTTGACAGAACACATTGCGCGATCTTAAAGCACTGACCTCTCTAGCGGTTGGTGGCAACAGGTTGCAGTAAAGAGGTGCATCAACTCTTGCGCCCTAGTTTCTCTTCAGAACTGGTGGAGTTGAGCAGAAGTCGAGTGAAAACCACCTTCAGGTTCTGCACTTTTCACTCGGCCGGCACATCTTTACAAGGCCGAGGGCAACCTCGGACGTAACCATTGAAGGCTGTGTCCTTGTTGGACCACAGCGTTCGCGCAAGTGTCTGGACCGTTATATATCCTGGAATATTTTCCAACCAACCGGCCAACCTTGTGCATTCCGAAACACAAGCGTTGGCTTTTTTGTTGCTAGGAGGAGAACGAAGCAGTTATAGACCAATTTGGAAGGCTCTTAAAAGATTTTGGCGACGCGCCGGATAGTCCGGCAACGTCGCCAATGTACGAGCTTTGACGTTCGCGTTACAGCGCGACCGTCGAAGGGTGAATGCAAGCGCACTCACCTTAATCGCTCGGTGTCCGACAGTCCTTTCCCTGCTAAGAGACCGGGCTGTCGGCATCAGCATAGTCCTAAACGACCGTTCGCTCAAGCGAATTCGTCGTCGATAGGATAGGTGTCGGTGTCCAAAGGAGCGACTTATGGTAAGCGTAACGCACACTGCTGAGGTTCTGGCCTCGGTTGTTCATACGCTAACCAGCCTCTCGGTCATCGTTACCCACCTGACAGCAACAGACCCATACAGCGCCGTCGACGTAACGGTGGTCGGGTTGCTGTGCCTGGTGGCAATCACACTCGTTGGAGCCGGGTGTGAAATCCTTCGGTGGAAGATCCGCCAGTACATCGAGCTGGCGAACACAAAGCCGAAGGATCCACGTAAGCCGAGGGGCTGATGACGCCTTCCGCAGGCGTGCACAGCAAAGGGGCCAGCTCGAAAGAATGGCCCCTTTGATCTTTTAAACCAGTCCGTGTTCGTCTGTGTAAGTCTGTGGCTAATCTCCAGCGACGTCGGAAGGTTCGGGCTCGGTCTCCGCGGCGGGTTGGCGGCGTGGGCGTTTGAGGCGCTCGACAATACTCTGCCAGGCAGCGCTCGTCGTTTCCGCCAAGCGGCGCACGCGCGCAGTCCCTTTCAAGTCGTCGAGCAGTGAATAGAATACCGGCGTGGCGATCAAGGTCAGCAAGAGCGACAACGATTGACCACCGATAACCACGATCGCGATCGAACGCCGCTCTTCAGCGCCCGGACCGGTACCCAGCGCCAGCGGCAACATGCCCGCGACCAACGCCAGCGTGGTCATCAAGATCGGGCGCAAGCGATCGCGATTGCCCTGCATGATCGCTTCGAAACGTTCCATGCCCTTCGCGCGCAGGTTGTTCATGTGATCGATCTGTAGAATCGCGTTCTTCTTCACGACGCCAAACAAGACCAGCACACCCAACGCCGAATACAGATTCAGGGTGTCGCCCGTGCCCCACAACGACAGCAAGGCAAACGGCACCGACAGCGGCAAGCTCAGCAGAATCGTGACCGGGTGCACGACGCTTTCAAACTGCGACGCCAGGATCATGTACATGAAGATGATCGACAGGATGAACGCCCAGATGAACTCCGTAAACGTTCGTTCCAACTCACGCGCACGGCCCGAAACGGTCGTCGTGTACGCGGTCGGCAGATTCATCTCGGCAACTGTTCCACGCAACGCCTCGATTCGATCGGCAAGCGCGTAACCGGGTGCTACCGAAGCACGCACTGAAACCTGCCGCTCGCGATCAAGCCGATCGATTCGCGACGGACTCGTGTCGCGCGTGATCTTCACGACGTTGTCGAGACGGATTAGTCCGGGGCGCGTTGAGGTTCCTCCGCCTGAATTTCCACCGGACGAAGACGCGCTTCCGCCGGGAGCCAAGCCCGGACGCGATGTCGGAACGTACAACCGGCTGATCGTACCAACGTCAGTTCGATCCTTCTCGGTCAGACGCAACTGCACGTCGTAGTCTTCGTTGATCGACTCATCCCTGAAGCGCGACGCCTCTTCTTCACCACCGACCATCAAACGCAAACTCGTAGCTATATCGGACGTGCTGACCCCGAGATCGGCCGCGCGCTCACGATCGATCACCACGCGCAACTCCGGCTTGTTGAGTTTCAGGGTCGTGTCGGCGTCGACGATGCCGCCGATTTTTTCCGTGCGGTCGACGAGTTCATCAGCATAGCCGGCAAGGGCAACGATTTCTGGTCCACGAAAGACAAAGTCTATGTCCTGACGTCCACCAGTGCCGAAATTAAACGACTGGCCGTTGCGCACAGCGATACGCATCGGTGCGTACTTTTGCAGCCGCCGGCGTACTTCCGACATCACGTCCTGTTGCGTGTAGTTTCCGCGAAACGCGTTTAGCGGATTTCCCTTCTTGGTTTCGCGCCAAAGCTTGCCAAACGAAAGCGTGCGTTCTTCGTGCGGCGCGATGCGCACATACGCACCACCCTGGTTTACGCCACCGAGAAAACCGCCGCCAGATGATGACAACACGAGTCGCACACCCGGCGTTTCCAGAATGTCTTTCTCCATCGCGGTAATCACTTCGTTCATCACCGCGAGATTCGTGCCTTCAGGACCGTTGATGTTGACTTCAAACTCGGCCTCGTCGACGTTGGTCGGAATGAACTCCTGCTTCACTGCGCGATAAAGCGGAATACTCGATGCCACGACCGCAAACGAAACCAACGCGACCGCGATCCGGTGGCGCATCGCGAAGCTGAGCAAGTGTGAATAGCCCGTATCGATGAAACGATAGAAACCCTTTCGCGAAGCAGGCTCGTCGTGTCCGCCCTTCGCGTCGCTCACGCGAATCAAGCGCGAGCTCATCATCGGCGTTAACGTGAACGACACGAGCAGGCTGACGAGAATCGCAACCGCCGCAGTGATACCAAACTGATAAAGGAATCGGCCGGAAATGGACGACATGAACGACACCGGCAGAAAGATCACCACGAGCGAAAGGGTCGTGGCCAAAACAGCGAGACCGATGTCTTTCGTCGCTTCGCGCGCCGCCTCTTTCGGGTCGATTCGCTTCTCTTCAATGAAGCGAAAGATGTTTTCCAGTACGACGATCGCGTCGTCGATTACTACGCCTACCATCAACACCAGCGCGAGCATCGTGACGCTGTTGAGCGTGAAGTCGAGCGCGCGCATCATGCCGAACGTGGAGATCACCGAACACGGAATCGCGACGGCGGCGATCAATGTCGAACGCCACGAGCGCATGAAGATCAGCACGACGAGACTTGCGAGAATACTGCCGAGGATCAGGTGCGTTTCGATTTCGTGAAGCGCGGCTTCGATGTAGCGCGACTGGTCGCGAATGACTTCGACTTTGACGTCCTCGGGGAGCTGCGCGCTGACGCGTGGCAACACCTGTTTCAGACCGTTGATGACTTCGACAGTGTTCGCGCCGGATTGCCGGCGAATGTCGAGAGTGACGGTCGGGACTCCGTTAAGACGCGACAACGAGCGCTGCTCTTTCGTGCCATCTTCGACGCGGCCTATGTCGCGAAGTTTTACCGGTGCGCCGTTGACGTTGGCGATCACCAGATCGTCAAACTGGCGCGGGTCGGTAAACCGGCCCATTGTTCTGAGGATTAATTCCTCTTTGCCTGTAGTTACATTGCCGCCAGGGACGTCCGCATTTCAATGTTTGGATCGACGCCGAACGGCTGGCTGCGTACCAGATTCCCATCTCCGCCGTT
>DATNJO010000078.1:0-9996 GCA_035603895.1 Pyrinomonadaceae bacterium | reverse complement strand
GCTCGTCTCCTCGTTTGGCGCAATTTATCGAAAGCAGTTGCGTGCGGGAGAACGTTACGTTGTCGATACTGGTCACCTCGTGGCGTGGGAAGGCTCGATGCAGTACACGCTGCGCAAAGCAGCTTCGGGATTCTTCCGCAGTTTGATGAGTGGTGAAGGAATCGTGGCGGAGTTTAGTGGACCGGGCGAGCTGTTGATTCAGACGCGCAATCTCGCGGCGCTGGCGGGTTTGTTGAAGCCGTTCTTCCCGAGTCAGGGTAGCGGAGGCGGTGGATTTAATTTCAACCTCGGCGGCAGTTAATTCTTTGCATGAGCACGGAAGCGAAAAAAGCGGTAACGATTCTGGGTGTGCCGCTCGGCTACGGCGCGAGTATGGCCGGAGTGGACATTGGTCCAGCAGCGCTCCGTGTGGCGCGTTTGAATCAACGCATTGCGCGACTCGGGTATTCCGTCCGCGATCTCGGCGACATGCGCCTCGAACGACCTCAAGCTTTTCCTGAGGAGGACGAGAAACTTAAGTATGTGCGCGAGATTAGCAATGCGTGCGAACAACTTGCCAGTGAGGTTGACGCAATACTTGAAGCGGATGAGTTTCCGATTGTTCTCGGCGGCGATCACTCAATCGCGATGGGATCGTTTTCCGGCGCGGCAAATTATTACCGCAAGCGCGAACAAACTCTGGGCCTGATCTGGTTTGACGCACACGCGGACATGAACACGCCTGAGACCACTCCGTCAGGAAATCTTCACGGAATGCCACTCAGCGCTTTGCTCGGTTTCGGTGCGCCGGAACTGACGCGTGTCGCCGGATTCTCACCGAAGATCGATCCGGCTTTGTGTGCGCACGTCGGCGCCCGCGACATCGATGACGGTGAACGCGACCTGATCAGGAAACTCGGCATGCGCTTTTTCACGATGCGTGAGATCGACGAACGTGGCATGCGCGCGTGCATGGACGACGCGATCGCGATCGCTTCGCAAGGCACGGCGGGTTACACGGTCACGTTTGATGTTGACGCACTCGATCCCGGCGACGCGCCCGGCTCGGGAACTCTCGTTCGCGGCGGACTGACGTATCGTGAGGCGCATCTCGGCATGGAGATGATTGCCGAGCGCGGCGGTATGCGCATGCTCGAAGTCGTCGAGATAAATACGGCGCTTGATGTTAATAACAAGACGGCCGAACTCGGCGTTGAGTTAATCCTGTCGGCTTTAGGAAAAACAATTCTGTAGAAGGTTGGACCAACGAAGGTGCCAAAAAAGCTTCGCGTCGGAGTGATCTTCGGCGGACGGTCGGGTGAACATGAGGTTTCGATTCGTTCGGCGCGAGCGATCGTTGAAAGTATCGATCGGAAAAAGTTTGACGTGGTTCCGATCGCCATCTCAAAGGAAGGGAAGTGGCTGCCTCCGGCCGACTCGGCGAAACTGTTACCCGCGGCAGTACAACCGCTGCTCACCTCGTCGGCAACCGCAATGACCGGCGACATCGCACTCCTCGGCGATCCTTCTCACAAAGGTCTCATATCACTTCAACGTGATTCGCAACCACTCGTCGCCGAGAAGCTCGACGTAGTCTTTCCGGCATTGCACGGCACTTACGGCGAAGACGGCACACTTCAAGGATTACTTGAGATGGCCGACGTTCCTTATGTCGGCTGTGGCGTACTCGCATCCTCGTGCGGCATGGACAAGGTGACGATGAAGTCGTTGTTTGTCGAAGCCGGACTTCCGATCTGCAAGCACGTTTGGTTTCTGCGTTCGCAGTGGCGCGCTGACTCCGCGAAAATTATTCGCACCGTGGTCCGGCAAATCGGCTTCCCGTGTTTTGTTAAGCCAGCGAACCTCGGTTCCTCGGTCGGTGTTTCGCGGGCTATCGATCGGAAATCACTAAGCGACGCGATCGAACTCGCCGCGGAATACGATCGCAAGATCATCGTCGAAGAAGAAATCGTGGCGCGAGAGATCGAGTGCGCCGTGGTAGGGAACGACGAACCGAAAGCGAGTCTGCCTGGCGAGTATGTGATCTACGACGAAGCGGCACGCTTTCTCGACTACACCGAGAAGTATTCGAGCACCGGGAACGTCAGTTTTGTCGTGCCGGCGCCGTTGACGAAAGCGATGACCACGCGGATTCAGAAGATGGCGATCCGCGCGTTTCAATCTGTCGACGGCTCAGGGCTCGCACGCGTGGATTTTTTTCTGTCGCGCAACGGTGGCAAGCTGATTATTAACGAGTTGAATACGATGCCGGGACTGACTGAGGTGTCGGGTTATCCAAAGATGTGGCAGGCTTCAGGTTTGTCTTTCGCGCGATTGCTCGAGACGCTAATCGAACTCGCTTTTGAGCGGCATCGCGATAAGTTACTCACAAAAACCAGCAGGTAAGCTAGTTCTTCGGCGCGCGATAACCTTTACGTGTGCGCACCGTCAGTTCCTCACGATTCACTTTCACTTCCAGTTTGCGCCATTTGCCGTCGCGAGCCCTGTTTAGCGGCCGGTAAGCAATCGTGTATTGATGGCCCAACTCTTCCGCGATTCCAGCGAACGCGTCGCGCAGCGCCTGGCCGCCGGGCGTTGCAACGAATCTGCCGCCGGTCTTCTCGGCAAAACTCTTCAACTGCGGCGCTCCCTGGCGCGCGGCAGAACCACCGACTTGCAGGTCAGACATATCGACAGCGAAAATGCTCGCACCGATCGCCAGTGCGCTTTCGACTGCTTTATCACTCGACGCTTTGCTGAACGTGTCCATGCCGTCTGAGAGAATCACGATCGCTTTGCGATGCTCTGTTCGGTCTGCGAGTGTGCGCGCTGCTTCGACTATCGCATCGTTCAGGCTGGTCATTCCTTTCGCGCGAATGGCGTAGGCCATCGGCGCCAGATCTCTGCCGGTTGAGAACTCCTGCACGCGTTCAACTTTTGAATCGAAGCGATAAACCGCGGCGACGTCCTCTTCACGCAGCCCGTCGAGAAACCTGATCGCGGCAGAACGCGCTAGTGTGAAACGCGCTTCCATGCTGCCGGAAGTGTCGAGCAGCACGACTGCGGCATAAGGTGATTCCTGAAGTGAGAAACTCGCGATCGCTTCGAGCTTTACTTCAACTCCATCCTCATACACTTTGAAGTCGGAAGCTTTGAGACCTTTGACGTACTGGCCGGTCTTGTCGGTGACCGTGACATTGAGCACGACGTTATCGGTGGTCGTGCGAATAACGTCGTCGTCCTGAGCGAACGCAGTTAAAGTCGTGATGAACAGAAGCGCGAGCAGGAAAGGGAAAACCAGAGGAGCGCGGGCGGCTCGCCCGCACAAAAACTCGACTAACGCCAAACGTTTCAGGCGGGCGAGCCGCCCGCGGTCCCAGGAAGAAGAAGTTCTAAAGCTATCCGTGCAAAGATCAACTCATGCCTGCGAGTACAAAACTGTTAGCAGTCATTCTCGGCGGTGGAGCCGGGAATCGCCTCTTTCCACTCACACACCAGCGCTCGAAACCCGCCGTTCCGCTCGGCGGTAAGTATCGACTCGTCGACATCGCGCTTTCCAATTGCATCAACTCCGACATCCTGCGTACGTTTGTGTTGACGCAGTACAACTCCGCTTCACTCAACAGACACATCGCGCAAACGTATCGCTTCTCGCAATTCTCGAACGGCTTCGTCGAGATACTCGCAGCGGAACAAACACCCGAAAGCCCGCAATGGTTTCAGGGAACTGCCGACGCGGTGCGACAGGTGTTGCCGCACATCAGAGACTGGGGCATCGACACGTTGCTCATTCTCTCCGGCGATCATCTTTATCGGATGGACTATCGACAGTTTCTCCAGCGTCATCACGAAACGAATGCTGACGTGACTGTTTCGGTGATTCCGTGTGAAGCGCGTTCGGCGAGCGAGTTTGGTTTGTTGAAGACGGACCAGAACGGACGCATCGTCGAGTTCAAAGAGAAGCCGAAAGGCGACGAACTGCTCTCGATGCAGGTCGACACAACGACACTCGGTCTCGATGCGAACGAAGCGAAGCGCCGGCCGTATCTCGCGTCGATGGGAATCTACGTTTTCAAGTACGACCGTTTGGAGCAATTGCTGAACGACGATCCGAGCTGGATGGATTTCGGTAAGGAAGTGATTCCGGCCGCGATTCGCTCCGGACCCGTGCAGGCGTTTATGTTCGACGGTTACTGGGAAGACATCGGAACGATCGGCGCGTTCTATCGCGCGAACCTCGATCTGACGTCGAAGATTCCGAAGTTCAACTTGTTCGACGCTGAAGCTCCGGTGTTCACACGCGCGCGCTATTTGCCGCCGTCGAAGATCGAAGACACGGAGATCAACGATTCGATCGTGAGCGACGGTTGCATCATCAACGGCGCGAAGATAACGACCTCGGTGATCGGATTGCGCAGCCGCATTTCGAAGGGCGTGCGGATGGAAGCGTCGTTCATGATGGGCGCGGATTTCTATCAAACAATTGAAGACATGCGCCGGGATCACGGTAAAAATTTGCCGCGCGTCGGCATAGGTGAGGGAACTGTTATCAAACGCGCGATCATCGACAAGAACGCGCGCATCGGCAACAACGCGCGACTGTTGAACGAAGCGGGAACGACCGCCGCGGATGGACCAAACGGTTCGTATTACATTCGCGACGGCATCATCATCGTGCCGAAGAACGCGGTCGTGCCGGATGGGACGGTTATTTAGACAGGATTACAGAATTTACAGGATTTCAAAACAGTAAAGGCATCTGGCATCCTGTAGTTTGAATTATGGCTCGTGGTTGGGAAAGCAAGGCGGTTGCAGATCAGATCGAGGAAGGGGAGTCTCGTCAGGCACAATCTCGCGAGGCGGCGGTTTCACCTGAGGAACGACAGCTCAAGGAACGACGCGACTCGCTGCTGCTTTCCAAATCCCGCCTGCTCCAACAACTCGAACGCGCCACAAACCCCGCTTACCGCAACGTTCTGCTCAACGGCTTGAAGTCAGTTGAGAAAGAACTTGAAGAAATTGGGCCACAAGAAGGCACAAAGGGCACAAGAGGAGCCTAGCTAAACCTTTTGTGCTTCTTGTGCCTCTTGTGGCAAGCTGCTGTTAAAGTCATACCTTAACTAATGCCCAAGCCGAATATTCCGACGCGGGAGTATCATCCGGCTGTCGTGGAGCGCAGCTCGACTCCAACCAGGCGCCGCAAGGCTGTTCCCTCGATCAAGCTGCCGAAGGACAAAAACACGCTCGACGTGGAAATCGACGATCGCGTCGTGAAGCTCACGAATCTCAGCAAGCCCTTCTGGCCGAAGCTCGGCGTCACGAAACGGGATTTGATTCAGTACTACCTCGACGTCGCGCCGTGGCTGCTCCCTCACCTCGTCGATCGCGCGATGGTGATGAAGCGTTATCCAAACGGCGCGGCGGGCGATTTTTTCTTCATGAAGCGCGCGCCGTCGCCGCGGCCGCCGTGGATTGAGATCTGCCACATCGAACACGAGTCGACCAACATCATCAACTTTCCGATGATTCAGGATGTGGCGGCGCTGATGTGGGTGATCAATCTCGGTTGCATCGACTTGAACCAGTGGTACGCGAAGTGTGACGACGTAGATCGGCCTGATTACTTGCATTTCGATCTCGATCCGACGCCCGGTGCTTCGTTTGAAAAGGTGTGTGAGGCCGCGTTGTATCTGAAGCTGGCGCTCGATTCGATCAAGATACCGAGCCTGGTGAAGACTACGGGTTCGAAAGGGATTCACATTTACGTTCCGATCAAACGCGGGCCAACGCAGAAGCAGGTGTGGACGTTTGCGAAAGAGTTTGCGTTTGCGGTGGCGTCGCAGGCGCCGAAGTTGTTGACGGCGGTCTATCAGGTGTCGAAGCGGCCGAAGAACCGGGTGCTGGTCGATTACAATCAGAACGCGTGGGGACGAACGCTTGCGTCGCTTTATTCGGTGCGTCCGAAGGAACTGCCGACGGTGTCGACGCCGGTCAAGTGGAACGAGTTGGAGCGCGGAATAAAGATGGACGACTTCAGGATCGACAACGTACCGTCGCGCGTGCGGCGGATTGGCGATCTTTGGGCGCCGCTCTTATCGTCGAAGGGACGCTTTCGACTTGAAGCATACCTTTAACCGTCGGCAAGCCTACAGTTGAAGAGCATTATGAAGATTTGGACAGTAGGACATTCGACACGGAGCGCGGAGGAGTTTGTTCAGATTCTGCTTGCGCATCGGATTGAAGTATTGGTTGATGTGCGAACCTTTCCAGGGTCGCGCCGTTATCCCCAGTTCAACAAGGCTGAGTTAGCGGGGACGTTGAATCAAAATCAAATTGAATACAAACATGAGCCACGCTTGGGTGGACGTCGAAAACCGCGACCCGATTCGCACAACAGCGCGTGGCGCAACGAGCAGTTTCGTGGTTATGCGGATCACATGGAAACCGAAGAGTTCAAAAACGGAGTTAGAGAATTACTTGAACTCGCATCGAGTAAGCGAGTCGCGGTGATGTGCGCGGAGGCGGTTTGGTGGCGTTGCCATCGCAGTCTCATCGCGGATTACCTCAAAGCTGAAGGGCACGAGGTTATTCACATCATTGATGAGAAGAAGACGGAGGAGCATCCGTTTACTTCCGCGGCGAGGATTATTGATGGACGGCTTTCTTACCGGGGATTACTCGGATGAAAAGAAAAATCAGGATGCGCGGTTTGAGTGCCAAACCTTCGCCTTCGCGCCCTTCCTCCGGCGCTTCACACCAGTGCGACGGGGAATAACTTTCGGATCGCCCGTCTTAGCCTTCTTAACGTCCCCGCCTTCATCTTCCGCGATCTCCGCCAACGAGCGACGGCTCAGAATCGAAACAGGCGCGAGCTCGGTTACGTCTTCAGTCGTCGTGTAGTAATCGCGATGCTTGATTAGTAGCCACTGCCGATTGCGCGTGCGCACAAGCACCCACGAACCTTTCAACTTCTCTCCATCAAGCGTGAACTTGAAATCGCCTTTTTTCAAGGCTTCATCCGGAGTCATGTCGCCTTCGGGTTTGTACGTGCCGTAATCCCAGACCATCACCGTTCCGCCACCGTACTCACCTTCGGGAATCACGCCTTCAAACTTCGCGTAGTCCACCGGATGATCTTCGACCTGCATCGCCAGACGTTTCACACTCGGATCGAGTGACGGACCTTTCGGCACCGCCCACGACTTCAACACGCCATCGACCTCCAGGCGGAAGTCGTAGTGCAACGCTGTCGCGCGATGTTTCTGGATCACAAACATGCGGCCGCTGCGTGTGCGCTTCTTCTTCGGACCGGGCTCAGGTGTCTTGTCAAACTTCCGCTTGCGTTTGTATTCGGTTAGTGATGAAGCCATCGCATGAAGTAACCCTTAAAGTGATTCTTCAACTACAAAAAATTCTTCAACCGGGGCGGTGGGGAAAAGATCGGTCTGAACCGGGTCGAGTCCGAGTGCTTCGCGAACGCGCGCGAAGCTGCGGCGATGGATGGGGAGTGCGCCAAGAGACTTGAGGGCCTGGCAATGTTCGGGAGTCGGATAACCTTTGTGCGACGCGAGTCCGTAGCCGGAATACATCTGATCGAGTTCGAGCATGTGCGCGTCTCGCGTGGTCTTCGCGATGATCGAAGCGGCCGCAATGCTCGCCGACAACGTGTCGCCACGAATGATGCCGCGCTGCGGTGTCTCGCAATGGGGAATCCTGCGCGCGTCGACGAGAATGAAATCCGGTTTTGCATTCAGACCCTCAACGGCGCGTTGCATCGCTAAGAGTCCCGCGTGATAGATGTTGATCTTATCTATTTCTTCAACTTGAGCGACGCCGACTGACCAACAGATCGCGTCCTGCTTGATCTGTTGCGCGAGTTCATCTCGTTTCTCAGGATCGAGAATCTTCTTCGAGTCGTTCAGGCCACGCAACTTGTAATTCTGCGGCAGGATGACAGCGCCCGCGACGACGGGTCCCGCAAGTGGCGCCATGCCCGCTTCGTCAACGCCGGCGACATTGCCGTAGCCTTGCGACCACAGTTCGATCTCGAAACGCAGCAGAAAGTGGAGCCGCTGTCCTTCCGAACGATTCTCGCGATAGCGCTCGCGAATGCGTTTTGCGAGCTGTTGCGCTCCTGCACGGCGATCGACGTCCAGCGCTTCAAGTAAACCTTTAGGTACCGGACGCCGGCGCTCGACGAAGCGCTTGTGCAGTTCTGGGATCGATTTGTTGAGGAGGTCTTCCAGAGAACTCATGTTCGGTGACAGTCTCTGTTCACAGCCACAGCTTGTCAAGATGGCGCCTGGTTTTTTTGCTTTGATTTACCACAGACGCACAGAGACACAGAGAAGAAGTTCATTCTGGCAAAGCAAGTCAGAGTGTTATTCTAAACACAAATGAGTCTTTCCCCCAAAACTCAAATGCGACTACTCGGCTTGTTGCCGCTCCTGTTTTTCGTTGCTCAGGCAGTTCACTATTGGCGCATCAACGAACTCGGACATACGCTCTGGATGTGCAACATCGGCAATCTCGTCCTCGCGCTCGGTCTGTTTTTCGAAAAACCATTACTGGTTCGCGTCGCAGCAATCTGGACGATCCCCGGACTCCTCATCTGGTTTGTCTACGTGGTGCTGGCGTGGGGTGTGTTTCTGACTTCAACGCTCGCTCACATCGGCGGCCTGGCAGTAGCAGCTATCGCTCTTAAAACATATCGCATGGATCGAAGCTCGTGGCTTTATGCTTTTGGCTGGGCTTTGCTGATGCAGTTCATCTCGCGCTTCGTTACCGCGCGGGACCTGAACGTCAACCTTGCACACTTCGTCCAGCCAGGTTGGGATCAAACGTTCACGTCTTACTGGAGCTTCTGGTTGGTGCTGACAATCGCCACACTCGCAGCGCTGTGGTTGTCAGGATTATTGTGGCGCATGCTCTGGCCCGCTGCACAAGCAAGAGGTCACGCGGCGGCCAGTTTGTCCTGAGTGTTCGATGAGTTCCGTTACCAGGTTACACAGATCAGACGGCTGACTCGGTTTGACCAGGTACGCCTGCGCACCAGATTCCAGGGCCAAGTCCGAGTCAGCAGCATAAGCGGCGGCGGAGTAAAACAGGATAGGCGTTGTTTTATCAAACTGCCGAATTTGTTTGCAGAGGTCTAAACCTGAGCCATCCGGTAGCCAGGAATCCAGCAAGTACAGATCGAATTCACCGGCGCCTGCGAGAGCGACGCCGCTTTCGATTGTTGTTCCAGTTATTACTTCGTAACTCTTCTGGGCGAGTAGGAGAGTAACAAGCTCGCGAGTGTCCTCGTGGTCTTCTATGTAGAGAATTCGACGAGTTTTTTCATTTTCCATAAGAGATGGTTCGCGCGGGGGGAATTGGGCCGCCGCCAACCATGAAACCTGTTGTTGCCTGTTGAAAAAAGGACCGCTAGAGAAATTAAGGCCGAGGCACCTTATGCTTCTCAAGTATGGGAAAGAATATGACGCCTCGGCCACCCGCTTATTGTTTCTGCAGACTCTAGGCCGTGCGTTGGACATTGTCGGTACGGTTGCGAACAGTTTCGAAAATAAAAATTGACCGTCCTTTCACTGTACGGACCCGCACAGAGGGCGTAGAATCCCGCTCGTCATAAGACTAGGGGGGTATCTAACTCCAACTGGGTAATTTGCTGTCCGACACTCTTGGAGTAATGCAGTGAATAAAAAGCACGACCTGTTGATAGCGGATAACGGTTTCCCTTCGAGTCTTGTTGCCAGAAACAAGCTGCTCGCACAATGGCTCGCCACTCCTGACGCTGGCGAGTATCTCATACCGCACTTTCGGGTTGTTTCACTCGAGCGTAACCAGGTTCTCTACGAACAAGGCGATACGATCGAGTACGTTTACTTTCCGATCGATGCTGTAGTTTCAGGTCTCGCGATCATGGAAGACGGCACCACGATGGAAACCTCTATGGTTGGACCGGAAGGGCTGGTCGGTATTTCCGCGATCCTGGGCAGCGGGATATCGAGACAGTGG
>DATNJO010000077.1:0-5360 GCA_035603895.1 Pyrinomonadaceae bacterium | reverse complement strand
GAGTGAGGTGATTAAGCGAATTCGCAATCTCTTACACAAGACCCCTTCCACGAAGGAACTATTGAACATCAACGATACGATTCAGGAGGTGATCGCGCTGGTAGGCAGCGATGTGATGAGGAGTAAGATTGAGTTGCAGGTTGAATTGCAGGCTGATCGCCCTACCGTGTCAGGAGAGCGAATTCAATTACAGCAAGTAATTCTGAACCTGATTCTAAACGCCAAAGACGCAATGAGCGGCGCGCAAACCAATCCGCGGGAGTTGCAAATCAGATCTGGAAAGGATAGCGCCGGAGCGGTAGTGGTTGCGGTGCGTGACACGGGTCATGGGCTTAATCCGGATCATGTAGAGCGAATCTTCGAACCGTTTTTTACTACCAAGCCAGAAGGGATGGGCCTGGGGCTTTCAATTAGTAGAACGATCATCGAGACTCACGGAGGAACACTTTGGGCTACACAGAACGAAGACAAAGGAGCCACCGTACAGTTTACCCTTCCGGCGATCAGGAGAAGTGACTGATGAAGAAAGCAGACCAGCTTGTATTCGTAGTCGATGACGACCCTTCGATGCGCACGGCTATCAAGGAGTTGATCGAAGCCGTGGGACTCAGTTGCCAAACGTTTGAGTCGGGACAGGAATTTCTCGAGACTAAATTGCCGGATATACCTAGTTGCCTGGTTCTGGACGTGCGTCTTCCTGGAATCAGCGGTCTAAACCTTCAGCGAGAACTAACGGAGAGGAGTATTCATATTCCGATTATCTTCATTACCGGACATGGCGATATCCCAATGTCTGTTCGGGCCATGAAAGCCGGTGCGACGGAATTTCTCACGAAGCCCTTTCGGGATCAGGATCTGCTCGACGCAATTGAGCAGGCAACAGAACGTGACCGCATCGAGCGCAAGCAGCGTACGGAAACGGGCGAGTTAGTTGAGCGCTCTAAAACTCTGACGCAGCGCGAGCATGAGGTGATGCTATTAGTGGTCGCTGGACTCCTTAACAAACAGATTGCCTCGGAACTTGGCATCAGCGAAAAGACAGTGAACGTTCATCGTAGCCAGGTTATGCAGAAAATGCGGGCCGACTCTTTGGCGGAACTGGTCCGGATGGCTGAAAAACTACACCCCAGTCAGTCTGGCACGCAAGGACATTAGAGTTTTCTCCAATAACACTTCCTTAAGTTCTCAGCCTATTACCTCACATTCCAATAGTTACTGGATCGCATACCCCATAGTCTTTCTCTCGTTACTCTTGGAATAAGGTGCAGGCGCACTCCAAAAAGTCGAGAGAAATATGCAAGAGAATCATACCTTGGTCAGGCATGCACGAATTTCAATTGTGGACGATGACGCGTCGATGCGGGAAGCGATCAACACGCTCATCAGTTCCATCGGGTTTAATGTTAATGAGTTTTTGTCAGCTGAAGACTTCCTGAAATCTGATCGGTTTGAAGACTTCGACTGTTTAATTCTGGACGTCAGGATGCCTGGGTTAGACGGGCTGGAGCTTCAGCGTCGATTGATTGCTGCCAACAACAACATACCGATCGTCTTCATAACCGCGCATTACAGTGAAGAGCAGCGGAGGATAGCGATGGATGCCGGAGCCGTTGCCTTTTTGAGGAAGCCATTCACAGAGGAAGAATTGCTTAATGCTATCGACGCTTCTTTAGCAATCCGAAACAAGAGCGTTGACCGACTTGATGAAGAGCGCGATTAGATAGCGTTCACAACCAGAGGGGAAAGTTATGTTGCAAACAGCAAAGAGTCCGGACCAGACAGTTTGGTCCACGGCACTTGTCGATCCGATTGTAAATAGATCCGAACCCTGGAAGAGAAATTGTCGAAGTTCGCAAGTACGAGATCTTGAAGCACCCGCAGTCAGTGACGTTGCACGTCTTTACCCGGAAGCTGTTGTAGCGTCCAGTGACGCCCTGGCTTGGCAGGACATCCGCCTAATACATTTGCGCCTTAGCTTGGATGAAATGGTTGTACCGCCTTCAGATAGCCACTGTCTCATGTTGAATATCGGTTCAACTCTCGATCTGCACGCACCTCATGGTAAGCGTAATTTCGAAGGAAGCGTGCTGGTGGGCGAGGTCGCAATAATACCTGCGGGAACAGTATGGTCTTGCAAGTCTGACAGTGCGAATGTAGGCAACATTCTGCTTCTATTTCTCCGTCCTCTTTTTGTACGAAGCGTTGTCGAGGGAATTGACTTCTCATTCGGAGAGGTCGTACTTACGCCGCAGATCGGGTTCCAAAGCAAACATATCCGGCACATCGCTATGTCTCTCCTGGGGGAGTTGAACGAAGCGAATGTTGTAGGGCGCCTTTACGCTGATTCGATGGCCATTGGTCTGGCGATGCAGTTGATCAGGCGTTATAGCTCTTTGAAGGACGTTCAGGTGGGTCATGGAGGAATGGCGCCACACAGGTTGAGAAAGGCTATTGGAATTATAGACCACCATCTGACCGAAGAAGAGGAGGGAAGGGTAGCACTTCGATCAGTAGCAAAAGACGTTGGCATGAGCTATTTCCACTTTTCGCGAGCGTTCAAGCAATCGATGGGAATGACCCCAACCAACTACATTGCTGAACGACGTATTGAACGGGCGAAAAAATTAATGGAGGAAACAGACTTGCCGATTGCTGAGATTGCGCTCCGGTCAGGGTTTTCCAGCCAGAGCCACTTTACGACGTGCTTTCGACGTGTGGCTGGAGTGACGCCGAGATGTTTCCGACAAGGAATGTAAGTGCAACAAAAGGTGATTTAAAGCAAATCCAGGGAAGCCACCCGAAAGGTTGAAGCCTACGATACAAAGCATTCAGTAGAGGATGTAATCAAGGAGGGTGAAATGAAAATCGGAAGTCATTTCTGCTTTGCGCTTCTCTCGATCGCAATCGTCGCTGCGCCTGTTTTTGCACAAACACCGTTAGAACAAGATCCTCCTACATCGCGGACAACAAGTCTTCAGGGACCAAATCTTCTGGCCTCAAAGACGAACTCGACCGACGCAGATAGCAGCGTCAATCCAACCGCAAACGTCGACTCTTCCGCAATTGACGAACGTAAACCGTCTGTCGTTGAGTCCGCCCAGAACTATTTTCGCGTGGGCCATGCCAGTGTAAACAAAGGGAATTACAAAGACGCGATAGCCTCGCTCGAAGTCGCCAGTCAGCTCGCTCCAAACTCAAGTGCGGTGCATACAGAGCTCGGCTACGCTTACTTTTGTCTGGCGCAATATGAAAACTCAATCAAAGCTTATGCGCGCGCAGTGTCTTTAAGTCCAGCTTCGTCCGCTACTCGAAGGTCACTCGGAGTCGCGTATCTAAGGTCGGGAAAATCTGAGCAGGCCATTGTTCACTTGCAAGAGGCTACACGACTCGAACCGGACAACGCCACCAATCACTACCTGCTGGCAGTGGCTTATGATGGCGCCAGCCAATTTGATGATGCTGCCACTCACTTTCTGCGGAGCCTTGCGCTTGATTGCAAATTTTATCGTTCATACTTCGGTCTGGCACAGATTTACGCGGACCAGTCGCGTACTGAAGATGCAATTGGTCTACTTGAGAAAGCGATTCAATTGAAGCCAGATTTTGGAGAGGCCTACGTAGCTCTCGGCAATGCATTCAGCTCTACCAAAAATTACAAGGATGCGATTCGCAACTACGATTCGGCAATTAAGCTGAACCCGCAGAACGCCGTTCCTCGAAACAATCTTGGCGTCGCCTACCTAGGTATGGGCAAGAACAAAGAGGGCCTGGAGGCTTTCAAGAGTGCTGCCACACTGGGTCCCCAAGTTGGTCAAATTCATTTGAATCTGGCTCGTGCCTATCTTCTCGTGCGAAACAAGGAAGCGGCGCTCGCAGAGTACGGTCTGCTTAAGAAGATCGATGCCGAACTGGCCAAAAGTATTTACGCAGAGATATTTCAGGAACGAATCCTGAAAGTTCGCGACTGAGGAGCAATTTCAGATTTAGGGGATGATTTCCAACGATTTAATCTTCTCGCCATCCAGTTCGAAGAAGAATCGAAGATTCACCGGGTTGCCTGGAAAGTTGCCGGTCAGACGACTCGTCACAACTGCTTTTTGGTCTTCATGATCCAGGGCCAAAGGCTCAGTCGTATATTGATACTTTTCTGAGGCACGGGCCTTCCATTCTTTGATTGCAGCTCGACCATTGTAGGTTTGCCCTTCATCTTTTACGACCGCATCTTCGGTGAAGCACTGCGATAACGCTTCAGTCCCATCTTCGTCGGCCGCAAAATAGTTAGCAATTGGTCTGGGCAGATCCAGGGATTGCATCTTCGACTCCTCGATGATTCATGTTTTCGAGGAAATTGTCGCGCGCTCGACACTTTCATACAATACGGATAATAAATGCCGCATTGGATAAATTTATCCATTAACGTAAACCTGGTCCGATTTATACTCTTAGTTTGGCGCGCGCGTTTTGTATGTATAAGAGAAAGACTCCCATCGAACTGAACTGCGGACTCGATCTGGTCAGGGAAGTTTTGAACGGCAAATGGAAGATACATCTTCTGTATTTCATTTCCGAAGGCGCAAAGCGCCCTGGAGATCTACAGAGAAAAATTCCGCGAGCAACGCGCAGGGTACTGAATGTTCAACTGAGCGAGTTGGAAAAGCACGGACTAATATCACGGACAATTTACGCGGAGTTGCCTCCGCGAGTTGAGTATGAGTTAACCGCGTTGGGACAAACTGTACTCCCGCTAATAAGTGCGTTGGGAAAATGGGGCGACGAACATCAAGATCATTTGCGTAGAGTAATTACTCAATCGGCCCGCTTCTAATCAAGTCCCAAAGCAGATCCACAGATTTCTACAAATGTAACGCAATTGCATCGACCCTGGTTTGACCGGCACGGTGTCAGATCGTACCGGACGCATAGTAACCACGTCGCTGGCCGAGTGCGTGGTTGCGACCATCCCCTCCGGTTCGGAATTGATACCGGCGCAGAATGGGATTCCCATCTCTCCCTTTTGCATCCGGACGACCGTGAAGAAACACGTAGAGTTTGGTCAACCTGTCTACACACTGGTTGCGCGGGGCAGGTAAGTTTTCGGCTTCGGGACGCTGAGGGAGGATACCGCTGGTTTCTCAGTCGGGCCGAACCAGTCGGAACAAGCGATGGCACTTTACTGTATTGGATCGGGGTTAATCTCGGCATTGAGGACTGGAAGCACGCAGAGTTGGAAAGAGAGAGGGAACTCCGACAGATTTTAGACCTCACTCCGCAGCACCTCGGTGTACTTGGACCTGACGGAAGTCCACTCTACACCAACCGCCCGGCGCTCGATTACTTCGGTGTCAACATGGAGCAATGGC
>DATNJO010000076.1:0-2390 GCA_035603895.1 Pyrinomonadaceae bacterium | reverse complement strand
GTTGACGGTGTAGTCGAAGCCAACGTCCGGACTGTCGTTGTGCGTGATGATCCGGCGCGTCTCGGTCTCTTCAAAGACTTCGAGCTTTGTTTCGGGAGGCTCACCAATCCATTCGACGGAGTGGGTTAACCAGGGATTCGGCGGGTTCGTAACGTATTGCATACTACAAACTTCAACATCTTACTCATTGGCCACGTTTGCCGCCACCGACTCGATCGCGGTGAAAAAGATGAACACGGTTTGGCTCTCGCCGCCGTCAGTTTCATTCAAACAGACGTAATCGTTGGTGATCTCGACAACGCGGCCAGTGTAAAGGCCACCGGAAATTGTTTTCAGGTTGATCTTCTCGCCTTTGAAGCGGCGAAAAAGATTCTCAACGTGTTGTCCTGCCATGAGTCACCCCGTTTCTTTTGCAGCGGCCAACGATCTGTCTTCTTCGCTCGTGGTCCAGGTCACGAAGAAGAAGCGATACTTGTCCGGGTCTTCCAAAGTGATGAAGCGTCCGCCCCAACCTTCGTCGACCGGCGGCAGAACGTCAGCACCTCTTTCAATCAGTTGCTCGTAGAACCGATCGACGTCTTCCACGCCGATGAAGAAGTGAACGCCGCGCCCGCGCCGCAACATCGTTTCCAGGTGTTGCGCCAACGTGACTCTCAATTCGCCACCACGCAGGCGGGCCATCGGCGGCTCGGAGTTTAGACTGATCGATTCAATGTCAAACCCGAGCACGTTTTGGTAGAACGCGACCGACTCTTCGAGACTATTCACTTCGAGAAAGAGCAGGTCCAGACCTTTGATCATTCAGTCCTTCATCCATTACACCAGCAAATACAGAATCCCGTAACCGCTCGTAACCACCGCGGCCCAGAAGGCGAGTTCCTGAAGTGTCGTGTGACGCTTCAGAGGATTGGTGACGGGCAGCGAGTCATTCAGCGACACCATCGCGCCGCGGGCGAGCAGCACGCCGAACACAACCACTAACAACGCAATGATCGCGAGCGGCCACAAAAACTCGATCCATTGAAAGCGTACCAGGAACAACAGGAACAAGCCGGTCAGCAAACACAAGAAAGCGCTGAGAACCTGGCCCCCCACGCCGATGTCGCGCACGGAGGGCGTCGGAGTTGGAGCGAAATCGTTAAACCCTGGCGCCGTCGATCTTGACGTCGTCGTTGTTCGCGACTCATCGTAAGCGCGGCGCAATGTAGCGTCCTTCAAAACACTGTACGCCTCATTTACTGACTTCATCTGTTCCTCACTACCACCTCGATCCGGATGATGCTTCGCGGCCTGGCGTTTATACTCGCGATCGATCTCGGGCTGCGAGGCGCGCTTGTCGACGCCCAAAACGCCATAGTAGTCTTTGTTTGAATCGAACTGGCTCATCGCGGATGCCTGATTCTAGAAGTCCCGTTTTCATTTGGCAATATGTGTTAATCGTGTCTGACTATGCCTGAATTTGAACCCGGTGATGATTTGATTTTTCAACTCGAGAGCGGCTTCGGGTTGTTGCGTGTGTTGGCGGTTGAGGGCGAAGGCGCCGGCACGGTGTGGCATCTGCTCGCTTACGACGATTTCTTCCCTGACGTTGAAGCAGCCGAAGCCGCGCTGGCGGGACCGGTACCGTTGCCGGTGCGCAAAGCACACATGGCGCTGACGAATCGCGCTTTCGAACGTACGCCCGCGGCGCGTCTCGGTAATCGAGCCGTTAGTGAAGATGAGTTGATTGAGTATCGTAAGTGGCTTGAAGGTGACCGGGTTGTTTCCGATCGTTCAGCGCTGTTAATGTTGGGAATCCGCTAAATTCACTTTAATGAAGAAACCTCCACTGCCTAAGCTGGCGCAACTCTCGCTCTTACTAGTTTTCTTATTAACCACCCCTCTCGCGTATGCCGCGCGCGTCGAACGACTGATTGATGCGTGGCAACCGAAACACTACGTCGTCAACATCGCTTTGAATGATCAACTCTCGGAGATCGTTTCGGCAACTGCGCGCATTGACGTTGTCGTGTTGAAGCAGACTTCGTTGATCGATCTCGACTTCGGAGAACTCGCGATTGACGCAGTCACAGTCAACTCCAAAGCGGCTACCTACACGCACAAAGAAGGTAAGCTCAAGATAAATCTCGCTGAGCCTGCCAAGCCAGGCGCACAGTTACAGATCTCAGTCGAGTATCACGGCAAACCGAAAGACGGATTGATTCTCACGAACGATAAAGACGGAAAACCTTCCGCTGTCGGCGACAACTGGCCCAACCGCGTTCACCACTGGATTCCGACGCTGGACCATCCTTCAGCAAAGGCGACCGTGACGTTCAACATCACCGCGCCGGCTGGCAATGAAGTGGTTGCGAACGGACGTTTGGACAACGTGCAAACAACGTCGAGTG
>DATNJO010000075.1:0-2085 GCA_035603895.1 Pyrinomonadaceae bacterium | reverse complement strand
GGCGTCGGTTCGGTGCTGATCGATCCGCCCGAAGGCAACATGCACGACTATCTCGATTCACTGCAACGCATGCGCTCGTTGCCCAACCTGTCGGTGTTGTTTGGCGGGCATGGACCGGCAGTCGCCACCCCCTACAAGAAGATCGACGAGTACATCTCACACCGGCTCGAACGCGAGCAGCACATTTTGGAAGCGGTGCGTGAAGGCGCCACAGATCCGAAACAAATTGTTGCGAAGGTTTATACTGATGTTTCCCCGAAGGCGTACGCCATGGCCGAGCGCGCTGTGCTCGCGCACCTGGAGAAGTTGCGCCAGGACGGGGCGATATAGTTAGAATCTCGCCTACCTAAAAAGATGGAATACCCAAGAACCCTTCGCGAACTTAAAGCGGCCAGGTATCAAACGCGCTCGGTCAAGGACGAACTGCGCGAGAACCTGATCGAGAAACTACGCGCCGGCGAGAAACTGTTTCCCGGCATCGTCGGTTACGACGACACCGTTATTCCGCAACTCGTCAACGCGATCTTGTCGCGTCACAACATCATCCTGCTCGGCCTGCGCGGCCAGGCGAAGAGCCGCGTCATTCGACTACTGACTGCACTCCTCGACGAGCGCGTGCCGATCATCGCCGGTTCGGAAGTGAACGACGATCCGTTTCACCCAATCTCTGCTTACGCACGACAGACGCTCGCACAAGACGGTGATATGACGAGCATCGACTGGATCGATCGCGACGCTCGCTTCGTCGAAAAACTCGCAACGCCCGACGTGACTGTCGCGGACATCATCGGCGACGTCGATCCGATCAAGGCGGCGAAGGGTGGTCACCTGCTGAGCGATGAGCTAACGATTCATTACGGTCTTCTGCCGCGCGCGAATCGTGGCATCTTTGCGATCAACGAGTTGCCCGATCTCGCCGGCAAGATCCAGGTCGGACTTTTCAACATCATGCAGGAAGGCGACGTGCAGATTAAGGGTTATCCAGTGCGTCTGCCGCTCGACGTGATGCTCGTCTTCTCCGCGAACCCGGAAGACTACACGGCACGCGGCAAGATCATCACGCCTTTGAAAGATCGTATCGGCGCCGAGATCATGACCCACTACGCGAAAGATCTGCCCGTCGCGATCGAGATCACGCGGCAGGAGGCGTGGACCAACCGTTCAGCGCGTAGCGAAGTGGTCGTGCCGGAGTTTATTCGTGAAGTGGTCGAACAGATCGCGTTCGAAGCGCGTGAAGATAACCACGTCGACAAGCACTCCGGTGTTTCACAACGCATGCCGATCACGGTGATGGAATCGGTCGTGTCGAATGCCGAACGTCGTTCGTTGCTCACCAGCGAAGAACCGATCGTTCCGCGCATCGCCGACGTGTATGCCGCGATTCCTTCGATGACCGGCAAGATGGAACTCGAATACGAAGGCGAACAACTCGGCGCGCATCGCATCGCGCGCGAGTTGATCAAACGCGCCGCGGGCGAAATCTTCGAAGGCTACTTCGTGGGCATCGACTTCGCGCGCGCCGTGCAGTGGTTTGACGAGGGAAACAAGCTGCTACTGACCGACACCGCGTCCGCGGAGGAGTGCAAGACGCTCTTGGATGCCGTGCCGGAACTGTGGGAGACTGCGGCCATCCCGTTTGATTTTCGCTCGGGCGACACCGCGAAGCTAGTTGCTGCGTGTGAACTCGTGCTCGAAGGTCTCTACGCGGAAAACAAGATCAGCCGCAACGAAGAAGGCACTTACACCGCCGTCACCAAAGCTCGAAAAGATCGTCGCGGCATGATCTACGACGATCTGACCGAAACAGGAAAATATAGTTAATTGTCGATTTTTGATTGCCGATTTTCGCTTTGAAGACCTCCGGGTTTTAACGGAATCGTTGTAATAAACAATCGGCAATCGAAAATCAAAAATCGAAAATGAAGTTTACTCGTTACTCGAAATTCAAGGGCTTCGATGTGTCGTCCATCAACCTCGGTGAGTTGATGGACAGCATGTCTGATGCTCTGCTCGATTCGGGTTACGACGACGATTACTACTGGACGCGCCAGGGCCGGGAAACCGACACGTCGCTCGATGCGCTTC
>DATNJO010000074.1:0-3235 GCA_035603895.1 Pyrinomonadaceae bacterium | reverse complement strand
GTCACTGAGGGAGCCTTGACGCGCATCGCCGGTATCGACGTCAAAGGAAACCAGATCTACACCGAGGACCGGATTCGCCGGGAGCTTACGACCATCGTCGGCGCGCCTTACTCGCGTTCGCAGGCGCGCTCCGACGCCGATAAAGTGGCGCAGCTCTACTCGCGTGAAGGCTACGTTAACGCGCGCGTCGATTTTTCCATTGTGGAACTGCCGCAGAAAGGTGATGACGAACAGGTCCGGTTGATCTACTCGATCGCTGGCGAAGGCGACAAAGTTTTTGTTAATACGATCGTCGTCAATGGCGTCACCGGAGACCGGAACACGAGGCAAAAAAAACGCGCCGCGATCAGAAGAGCCATTCCGCTGAAGGAAGGCGACGTGCTGCGCGCGGATCGAATCTCCGACGCCGAACGCGAACTTTATTTAACGGACGCTTATCGCCAGGTGATCATTCGCACCGAAGCGGCCGGAGAAACTACCGGCGGGTATCAACGGCGCGACGTGATCATCGACGTGGAAGAGAAACCGCCGAACGTGATGGATTACGGCGGCGGCGCCTCGACCGACTACGGCGCGCTCGGGTTGTTTGAAATCAGCAATGTAAACCTGATGAACCGTCTGCGTCAGGGCGCGCTACGTTTGCGTGCGAGCGGCCGCCAGCAACGGGTCCGGCTCGAGTATCTCGATCCGCGCTTTGCTCGTTACAACGAGACGCAGTTTGCACCGCTCGCGGTTTCGGTTGAGTATCAACGCGACTCGACGATCACGCGTTTCTTCCGTTCAGCGATCGATCGCGGCACGATGGGAATCGTGCAACGTTTGGATGAGGACGGCAATCCGATCGACATCTTTGGCAACGAGGTAAATGAGCCGACGATCAACCGTTTCACCGCCGCGGTGGAAACGCAACGCGTCCTCGATCGCCGTTCACGGACCATCGTGTTTGCTCGTTACAGCTATGAAGACGTTCGTCTCTTGAACCTTGAGAGCCTGGTCGTGAGGCCGATTCTGGAGCCGGATAGCAAGATTCGTTTGTCTCGGTTTGGTATTTCGTTGGTCAGAGACACGCGCCAACGTTGTGAAAAGGGTCTGCTCGCGCGCAGTCAAAGAGACGACGACGAGCAGCCGGGCAAACCTGGCGAGATCTGCCGTTACAACCAGGTTGATGCGACGCGTGGCGGTTTTCTCAGCGTCGACTACGCACTCGCGCTGCGACAACTCGGCGGAAACATTTCGTTTAATCGTTTTCAGGCGACCTACCGGCATTACTACAAAGCAAGCTGGTTTCGCGACACCGTTTTCGCCGCCAATATGACGCTTGGTTTGGCCAACCTGTTCAATCCGATCGATCGCGACGGCAACGGCAGTATCGACGAGATCGATCGCACGTTGCCGATCAGCGAACGTTTCTTCTCGGGCGGCTCGACGACGTTGCGGGGTTTCAATTTTGAAGAAGCTGGTCCACGCGAGGTCGTAATTCCGGAAGGTGAGTTTCGCGATTCCGACAAGAACATCGTGTTTCTGAATCCGTTTACGGTTCCGGTCGGCGGTAACGCGCTCGCGGTGTTGAATCTCGAGGCTCGTGTACCGCTGACGCGTTCATTTCAGGTGGTGCCGTTTTATGACGGCGGTAACGTTTTCCGGCGGGTTGGAGATCTGTTTGGCAAGAGCGATCCGGAGCCTGTTCCACCGGGAGACATTCTCGCGGCGATCAATGCCGCCAACCTGCGCGCGCATTGGAGCCACACGGTGGGCCTCGGGTTCCGTTGGACGACGCCGTTTGGCGGCGCGTTGGCGGTGGATTATGGGTTCCTGTTGAAGCCGCCCGAGTTTTTGATTCCGCAGCGTGGACCAGACGGTGTTTCATTCGACGGCACGCCGGCCGTGTTCCGGTTGCACCGCGGAAATTTGCATTTCAGGATTACGCAGACATTTTAAGATGAAGCAGCCTGGTTCCAAAACAAGATCTCTCCCGCAAAGGCGCAAAGGGGCAGAGCGCTGCCGCGTTTCGCAGGGTTTTCTTTGCGCCTTTGCGCCTTTGCGGGAGAAAGATCATTTCGGGCAAAGCCGGATGAAGCTGATCGTCAGAACTCTGATTCTCGCGTTTGCGTTTTGCTCGGTAGGCGTCGTGCACGGGCAACGGGTCGTCGACAAGATGGTGGCGACGGTAAACGCGGGCGTGCGAACGGAGTTGATTACCTATTCGGACCTGGTGTGGCAGCTAGCGTTGCAACCTAACACGCAGTTGGATAATCCCACGTCTGACGAGTTGAATCGCGCGCTTCGGTTGTTGATTGACCAGCGGTTAATACTTCAGGAGGCCGAGAAGCTGCCGACAATCGTGCCGACGCCGAAAGAGATTTCCGACGCGCGGGGTGAGCTGGCGCGTAACTTTCCGTCGGAACCGGCGTTTCGCGAACGTTTGCAACGGGTCGGATTGACGAGTGAAAAGCTTGACGAGATCATCGAACAGCGGTTAAAGATGGAAAAGTACCTCGATTTCCGTTTTCGTAATTTCGTGGTGATTAGTCAGAAAGAGATTGCTGATTACTATCGCGACGTTTACGTATCGCGTTTCCGCTCACGTTTCCCGGGACGCATTGTACCCACGCTGGAACAGTCTCGTGCCGAAATAGAACAAACGTTGACCGAGTCAAAGATCGAATCTGACATCGATGCTTTTCTGGACACAGCTCGCGAACGGGCTGAGATTGTGATGTTGAGTCAGGTGTAAATTTAATGGCCGTCAATCGTCCCACCATCGGCCTTGCACTTTCCGGTGGCGCCGCACGCGGCATTGCACACGTCGGTGCGATACGCGCCCTCACGGAAAACAAGATTCCAATCGATTTTATCGCGGGCACGTCCGCAGGATCGCTCGTCGGCGGTGCTTTGGCGTCGGGCATGTCTTTGGACGAGATCGAAGAGCTCGGGCGGAAAATGCGCTGGCGTAACGTTGGTCGGCCGACGATCTCGCGGCTGGGCGTGCAGAGTAACGATCGACTCGAACAATACTTGCGCGATCATTTGCCGCTCAAGCGGTTTGAGGAACTGCCGGTGCCGTTTGCGGCCGTGGCGACGGAGTTGAAGTCTGGCGCCGCGGTAGTGCTGCGCGATCGGGGCGATGTGCCGTTTGCGATTCGGGCAAGTTGTGCGATTCCGGGTTGGTATGTGCCGGTGATAGACGAACAGGGACGCCAACTGGTCGACGGCGGGTTGGTGGCGGTCATTCCCG
>DATNJO010000073.1:0-2627 GCA_035603895.1 Pyrinomonadaceae bacterium | reverse complement strand
GTGAAAAGATTCAGCGCGACTTCCACGGTCTCGGCTTCACCATACTTGAAGGATATGGTTTGACTGAAGCATCACCTGTGCTAACGGTCACACGACCCGAAAACCGAATGCTTACGGGGACAGTCGGCAAGCCTCTGCCAGGTGTTGAAGTACGTATTTCCGATCCCGATGCAAGCGGCGTCGGCGAAGTGCTTGCTCGTGGTCCAAACGTGATGCTTGGTTACTACGAGAACGAGGCCGCAACCCGCGCAACGCTCATCGATCGGTGGCTACACACGGGCGATCTCGGGCGCGTAGACGAAGACGGCAATCTGTATCTCGTCGGCCGCTCGAAAGAGATCATCGTCGACACGAACGGCAAGAACGTTTATCCGGACGAGCTCGAAGAAGCTTATGAGAACTCGCCGTATGTGAAGGAGTTGAGCATTGTCGGTTTGCCGGATGGACCGGGTGAAAAGGTCGCGTGTCTCGTCGTGGCTGACGACGAATACGACATTTCACTTTCCCGGGCCGAGCTGCACCGGCTCGTCGAAGAGCACTTCCGCGAAGTGTCTGCTTCCCTGCCCTACTTCAAGCGCGTGAAGGTGCTGCATTTCACGGACGTCGAACTGCCGCGCACCGCGACGCGCAAAGTAAAACGCCGCGAAGTGGTGCAGATCATGGAGGCACTGGAAGAGAAACAGAGATCCGGCCGGCAGACGCTGGCGCAGGACAGCGCCGATGCTGATTCGCTGTGGCTGATGGGAATTGTCGCGACGGTCGCGAATCGTCCGCGTTCGGAAGTGTCCATCGAGACGCGTTTGAGTGATCTTGGTTTTGACAGTTTGATGTTTGTCGAACTCGCCACGGCAATTGAGAACGCCGGCGGTTCGATCTCGGCGCCCGAGCGGTTCAATGAAATTCAGGACCTGCGCGAGTTGCTGAGCGTAGTGAACCGCCGTCCGGGCGCTTCAGCAAAGCGTGAGTTGCGTCCCGAAGAGCGCAAGAAAGACGAAGAGATTCATATTCCTTCGTTCGTCAGAACAGCGGGAACGAAGGCGGGCGACTTCTTGCAACAGTTCCTTTACGAACAGTTTCTGCGCACGAATTACGAAGGACGTTCAAACATTCCGCCGCACACCAATTTCATCGTCGCCGCGAATCACTGTTCGCACCTCGACATGGGTCTTACGAAGATGGCGCTCGGCGAGTACGGCACGGACATGGTTGCGCTCGCGGCCGCCGATTACTTCTTCGACACGAAGTACAAGCGCGCAGTGATGGAAAACTTTACGAACCTCGTGCCGATGGAACGCACCGGTTCGTTGCGGCAGTCGTTGCGGCACGCAAAGTCGTTTTTGGATCGTGGTTACAACGCGCTCATCTTTCCGGAAGGCACGCGGTCGATGACTGGTGTACTGGCCGATTTCAAACCCGTCGTTGGTTACCTGGCGCTGCACGCGCGCGTGGGGATTCTGCCGATGTATCTCGACGGCACGTATGCAGCGATGCCGAAGGGCACCACGATCATCAAGAATCGCGACGTCGGCGCGCGCATCGGGCACTTCCTTTCGCATGAAGAGTTGGAAGAGATGACCCGCGGTTTGGCGCGCGCGGAGGCGTACCGGCTGATTGCCGCGCGTGTCAGACATGAAGTCGTGAACCTGCGCGATCGCACGCGCACGCCGTTTGATTGGAAAGCCCTGCGCAAACAGTGGCGCAGCGAGCGCAAGGTGCATCTGATCGAAGATGCTGAGGAGACCGTCGCGGTTTAATAGGTCCTATAGGACTTATAGGATCTATTCTTTTCCTATGCCATCCAAGACTCCCGCCAAGCGAACAGCCCGCATGACCACCGTCGCGTCAGGCACGAAGCGTCGTGCCGCGATCGAAAAGCGTCAGCGTGCGACCACGCTCATCACGGGCGGCACGGGTTTTCTCGGTGCACATCTCGTTCGCCAACTCATCGACGACGGCGCCAGAGACATTCGCGTCATGGCGACGTCGATTCCCGATTGGCTCGTCGATCTCGGCGTGGAGACTTTCGAAGGCTCGATTACTAACGCCGACGACAACAAGCGCGCGGTTGAAGGCATCAGCGAGATCTATCACCTCGCGGGCAAAGTTTCGCGCGAGCAGAAAGACTCGCGTGAGATGTACGACATTCACGTCGAAGGCACGCGGCTGCTCTGCGACGCCGCGAAAGCCGCCGGAACGAAGACGATCGTGCTCTCTTCGACGAGCGGGACGATCGCCGTCACCAAAGAAGGCGATGTCACTCCCGACGAGACTTATCCGCAGCCGCTCGAGATCATTTCGCGTTGGCCTTACTACGCGAGCAAGTCGTATCAGGAGATGGCGGCGCTCGAACGTTTCAGTGGTAAGGGGCTCCGGCTGGTGATAATGAATCCGAGCCTGTTGCTCGGGCCGGGTGACGACCGTTTGAGTTCGACCAAAGTCGTGCTGGATTTCATGGCGCGGAAAATTGGCGCGGTGCCGAGTGGCGGTGTGAGTTTTGTCGATGCGCGCGACGCGGCGAAGACGTTTCGGATGGCGATGAAGAAGGGGCGGCACGGCGAGCGTTACCTGCTCGGCGCTGCGAATTGGACCTTTTCGAAGTTTTTTGGCCGTTTGGAGCGGTTGACGAA
>DATNJO010000072.1:0-2988 GCA_035603895.1 Pyrinomonadaceae bacterium | reverse complement strand
GGTTTACGCGGATACGTGTCCAGGTCGAGGAGCGGCCGCGCATCGAATCAACTAACACATCGTCGGCGGCTAAATACTTCACCACTTTCTTATGCTTGCGTTTCCATCTTTCCAACCCCGCCAGCGCCGCTTCTTTATTTGGTGAGTTTGCGATCACCAGCAGCGGCATACGCGTTCGACCCGGTTTTTTCTTCGCCGCAGAACGGGCTCGCGAGGGAGCGACGCGGGGGGCTTCGCCCTCCATTTTGGCAAAGTGAGGAGGCCAAGGGGCGTCGCCCAAACCGGCCGCTTCGTCGCGCGCGGCGAGTTCGAGAAGTTGCTCCAGTGAACCGGCGTGAAGATCCATCTCGGCATGCGCGTCACCCAAGTCCGCAAAACGCGGTGGCGCCGTCAACACATTGAAGTCCGCGGGATCGCAAGCTTCAACTTCCTCCCAACGCAACGGCATCGACACACGCGCATCCGGCAGCGGCCGCACTGAATACGCCGAACATGTCGTGCGGTCCTTCGCGTTCTGGTTGTAATCGAGAAACACTCCATGCCGCTCTTCTTTCCACCACTTCGACGTCGCCAGCTTTGGCACACGCCGCTCGATCTCACGCGAAAGCGCAACTGCCGCCTGCCGCACTTCACTAAACGTCCAACGCTGCTCGATGCGCACATTAACATGCATTCCACGCGAGCCACTCGTCTTGGGCCAACCACGCAATCCCATCTCTTGCAGTAACGCGTTCACTTCCAAAGCAACAACCCGAACGTCATCCCAACCAACTCCCGGATTCGGATCGAGATCGACACGCAACTCATCCGGATGGTCCAGGTCATTTGCCCGCACTGCATGCGGGTGCAACTCAATGCATCCCAGGTTCACTACCCACGCGAGTCCCGCCGCGTCGTCAACCACAACCTCTTCCGCAAACCGCCCCGACGGAAACGACAGCGTCACGGTACGCAACCATTCGGGCCGGTTATCCGGCGCACGTTTTTGATAGAACGCTTCGCCTTCAGCGCCGTTGACGTATCGCTTCAGCACGATCGGACGATCTCGGATCCCCGCGAGCGCGCCCGGCGCGACTGAAAGGTAGTAACGAACGAGTTCGAGTTTCGTGAGTTTGATCTGTTTGGTGAAATAGAGCTTGTCCGGATTGCTGACGCGCACGTCGTGCCCGTCAATAGTGAGGACCTCGGATGTGTCAGTCTTGGCCACGGAATAACGAATTATAAAGGCTTCGACATGTTGATGAAATGGCACGGCTGCTTTGTCGGCACGTCCGGCGGAAACGGCGTCGTACCGTTTTCAACATACCCGCGATGCGCGTAGAACGCCGGCAACTCGGCGCGCAGGTTAACAATCAGGATGTCCATAAAACGAGCGCCACTCGTTCGGCAATACTCTTCGCCCGCGTTCATCAGCCGCGAGCCGAGTCCGCTTTGCTGGCGCGACGGATCGACCGACAAGAGTCCCAGGTAAGCCCGTTCACCGCGCAGTTCCACGTAAACACAACCGCTCAAACTATGCGAGTCCTCGGCGACAAGAAACGCGCCCTTGGCGAGCGAACCGTGGACTTCATCGAGCGTGATGCGGTTGCCGTCGACAAAGAAACCTTCGGCAATTCGAAAGGCGGCGTTGATTACGGCCGTGATCTGTTCCGCGTCAGCGGAGTTGGCGATGCGAATTTCATCCATGATTGGGACCAGTCAAATGATAGAATGCGCGCCGCAATTCTGATTAGTTTTCAAACTCAGATCAAGTGAAGGCCATAATGACGCAAGCACCCGAAGCTCGCTCCGGACTCGATCCGTGGCGCATCGCTGAACTTCCACCCGCGCCGCGGCCGCGAGGTTTCGGTTGGATCAGTGCGCTTGGTCCAGGCGTGATCGCACTCGGCGTTTCGATCGGCAGCGGCGAATTTTTGCTCGGTCCGGCGGCGTTTGTGAAGTACGGCCTTGCGCTGTTGTGGGTCGTTGGTGTCGCGGCGTTGCTTCAGACGTTATTCAACGTCGAGTTGATGCGCTACACGTTGGCGACCGGCGAACCAGCGGTCACTGGATTCATGCGCACTCGGCCACACTCAACCTTCTGGGCGTGGTTCTACGCCATCCTCTATTTTCTCCAGATGGGTTGGCCAGGCTGGGCCGGCGCTGCCGCGGGAGCGGTCTTCTTTCTGTTTGCGAAGCGATTACCGATCGCGGCTGAAGCAAACACGGTCTACGTGATTGGCGTTGTTCTGTTCCTGTTGTGTGCCTTGATCTTGACGTTCGGCAGGCGTATCGAACGTACGCTGGAGTATCTCAACTGGATCATGGTCAGCGTGATCATCGGCGGCTTGGGCATTTTGGCAGTGCTTTTCGTTCCTCTATCAACGTGGGGTGCAGCAGTCGCCGGTTTTGCCGGTTATGACGTTCAACGAGGTTCGTTTGAATTTCTTCCCGCCGGCGCTGACTTCTTTTTGCTGGGCGCGTTCGCGGCATACTGCGGCGGCGGTGGCGTGGCGAATCTCACGTTGACGAACTGGGCGCGAGACAAGGGGTATGGCATGAGCAGCATCGTCGGTTTCATTCCCGCAGCAGTTGGCGGGAAGAAAGTTGCGCTGGCCCACACTGGTTCCACATTTGAACCAAACGCGTCGTCACTCGAGCGCTGGCGCGGGTGGTGGCGAATCGTGCGCGTCGATCAATGGGGCGTTTACTTCATCGGCGCGATTCTCGGCATGGTGTTGCCGGCGTTGCTTTACGTCACGTTCGTGCCCGTAGGAAGCGACATTCGCGGACTCGGAGTCGCCGCCGCGTTAGCGGAAGCGGTGGCCACGCAGAAGGGCGCAATCTTCGGTGGCGTGATCGCGGTTCTCGGAGTCTGGCTTCTATTTAAGACTCAGTTAGACATTCTCGAAGCCATGACGCGTGCGATTACTGACATTTTGTGGACGGGCAGCAGTCGCATTCGCGCGTGGCGCGGCGGCGACGTGCGCGTGGTTTACTACACAGTGC
>DATNJO010000071.1:0-2625 GCA_035603895.1 Pyrinomonadaceae bacterium | reverse complement strand
TGCGTACGGACGCGTCCACCTTCGATAACGTAAATCACGTATGCCGGATGTGCGTGAGTCTTTTCTTTATCGCCCGGTTTAAGCGTCGCTTCCAGCACGCGTACGCGCGAGTTCTCCAGTTTCAAAACAATCGTGCTCGAGTTCACCACGAGCGGATCCTGCGCGCGCATCACACTCGCGTCACTACGCACAAATCCAGTTGCCACGAGCGCAAGTATCAAGATATACATTCGCTTCATTCTGATCCCCCTTCCGAGTCCAAACAGAGTACACAGATGCCACCTACTCGTCGACAATTTATCAGCGCCGCCGCAGGCTTTGCTGCTTACACTTCCCTTTTGGGCCGCGTCACCTTCGGTCAACAGAAACCAACGCGCGTTATTTTACTGGGTACGAAGGGTGGTCCAAGCGTCGGCAAATCCGGACGCAGCAACCCGGCGACACTCATCCTGATCAACGACGTTCCGTATTTGGTCGATTGTGGCTATGGCGCTTCGCGACAACTGACAACGGCCGGCATCGCACTCAACCGGCTACGTTACATCTTCATTACTCATCACCATTCGGATCACAACCTGGAGTTTGGTCCACTGATTTACAACGCCTGGATCACCGGCAGTCCAGCGAGCATCGACGCCTATGGTCCACCAGGACTAACAACGATGGCTCGGGACTATTTCAACTACCTGAAATTCGACATCGACACACGCATCGTGGACGAAGGCCGTCCCGATCCACGCAAGCTGGTCACTACTCACGAGTTCAGTAAGGCAGGAACCGTCCTGGTTAACGATGACGTGAAAGTCAGCACGTGTCTCGTGCGTCATCCGCCGATCGAGCAGTCGTATGCGTACCGCTTCGACGCGAAGGATCGTTCAGTGGTCATTTCGGGTGACACGGCTTATGCGCCAGAACTGGCTGAATTTGCGAAAGGTGCCGACGTGCTGGTACATGAGGTGATGTATCTGCCCGGCATTGAGGCGCTCCTCAAACAATTACCAAACGCGCAGCGACTGCGCGAACACCTCATGGCTTCTCACACGCTGCCGGAAGACGTCGGGAAGATCGCTGCCCAAGCGGGAGTCAAAACGCTCGTGCTGTCTCACTTCGTGCCCGGTGACGATCCGTCTATAACAGACGAACAATGGGCTGAAGGCGTCCGCAAGCATTTCAACGGACGCGTTATCGTCGGTAAAGACTTGCTGGAGATCTGAGCCACAAAGAGGCACAAGAAGCACAAGAGGCACAAAATGTGTTATGCAGAAATCCTTTGTGTGCTTCTTGTGCTTCTTTGTGGCTTATGAAGCGGGCTTCTTGGTGTAACGCTTGAGGATCAGGCGCACGTAGTTGCGTGTCTCGTCGTACGGCGGAATCGTGTTGCCATACTTCATCACCGCGCCTTCGCCCGCGTTGTATCCCGCGAGCGCGAGGTCCACGCGGCCGTTGAACATCTGAAGCAGGTCTTTCAGGTAACGCGTGCCGCCCTTGATGTTCTGCGCCACGTCGTAAGGATTCGTCACGCCGTAGCGCGCCGCAGTGCCGGGCATGAGTTGCATCAATCCCAGCGCGCCTTTCGGGCTCACCGCGCCGGCGATAAAGCTCGACTCCTGCGACATAAGGCAATAGATAAGGTAAGGATCGACACCATACTGCGTGCCGTACTGTCGAATCAAACCATCGACCCGGCCGCTTCCGGTTGACCACGCAAGACTAGACGAACCATCAAATCCGGGATTGGCGATGAGCGCCGGCGCCGGTTGGTTCGCGAGGGCGATCTCTTTCGCGACTGATTCGACTTTCGCGCGCGCAGCCGCCAGTTCCTTCTCGCCGTTTTCAAACTCGACCCGCGAGATAATGCCGTCGTTATAAAGCGCTTTCGACTGCTCGTGACGCTTCTCGAGCCGTTGAACTTCGTTTTGGTAGAGGGTTGAAAGGTCGCTGAGACTCGCCTTCAGTGTACTCTTCGGATCCTGGGAAGTGGCCGCAGCGGAATTGGCCGCAGGAGCGGCTGCCGGCGCCGTTGCCTGCTGCGCGTTCACCGAGGCAGTCAATAAAAGCCCAAACACTACAAAGCCGAGCAAACGCGCGGCTTTCGAAAAATGTACTGAAATATTCCTCAACTCCAAACGCCCAAAACCTCCACTGTTTAACTAGACACCCGTGACCAACAAGCGGTTACGATGGCCGAAAGTCTGGAAACGTTGCGCCGTCCGACATTGTTCCGCCAACTTTCCGCAATACAGAATTGGTCTTACCGCACTATAAGATTTCACACGATTGGTAATAAATTATTCTTGACAGCCAAAATCATATTGAGGCAAAATACGCCGCCTGCTTAAACAATCAGCATAGCCTGTAACAGTCGCAATTAGCTCTTGGTCATACCAATCGACTTAACCGAGCCGACGAGCCACCTTTTCAGCCGTCGCTACGAGGAGAATAAAGTCATGACTACAGCGAACCCGAACACTCGAGTTTTTTGGGCTGCTCTGCTCCTGATCCTTACCGCTTTCACCGCCGCCGCTCAGGAGTTTAGAGGATCGCTCGCCGGTAAAATCATGGATCCAAACGGCGCCGTCGTGCCCGGCTGCAAAGTGGAGATCAAGAACATCGAGACGGGCATCG
>DATNJO010000070.1:0-3735 GCA_035603895.1 Pyrinomonadaceae bacterium | reverse complement strand
TTTCCTCTCTTTCCTTGTGCTTTTTGTGCCTCTTGTGGCTTTACTTCTTAGCGCCGAGACTCTTCTTGAGGATCGCCACCAGGTCAACCACTTTGTGATCCGATTCCGACTCGGGTTCGACGCGCACCACGTTGCCGCGTTGCTTCTCTTTCTTCTTCACCAGCTTCAACAGATCGTCAGTCTGTTTGTCGGCCAGCTTCGTCGGCGAGAACTGTTTCTTCGACTTGTTCGCGATGAGTTTTTCAAACTTGCGCACAGTCGCCGCGGGCACGTCTTTCTTTTTCGGCAATCCGACATCCGCCGGCGAACGAATCTCATCCGAAAAGCGCATCGTTTCCGCGCGCAGGATTCCTTTTTCCGAGAAGATCGCGACGAGATATTCCTTGCCGCGCATGACAAACGTTGCGATGCCCGCAAGCTCGTTCTTGTCCATCGTCTCCGCCAGGAGTTTGTAAGCCTTTTGCGAACCGGCGGCGGGTGTCAGGAAATAGCCGCGTTCGAAATAGAGTGGCGGAATCGAATCAGCCGGAACAAACTGCGTCAAATTGATGTCGCGTGTCTTCTCCGGTTCCAGGCGCTCCAACTCTTCATCGGTGATGGTGACGTATTTGTTTTTGTTGACTTCGTAGCCGCGGATGACTTCGTCGGCATCGAGATCCTTGCCGGTCTTTTCCGCATAATACTTTCGCGCGAGTGGTTGGCCGTCTGGTCCAAGCATGCGCAGCGACGCACGGTTCGCGCGCGCCGCCGGAAACAGACTCACCGGCACGCTCACGAGGCCGAACGTCAACGTTCCAGACCAGAACGGTCTGCCTCCGGCGTTTTCCTCTTCGGCCGGCTGTTGTTTGCGTCTGGTACTAGGCAGCTCGTTTCTCCTTCTTGTTCAAGGCGGCAATACTCTTCTCGAGCACGTTGCCGAGATCCGCGGTCTTACGTTTGGTCTTCACCGCACGCAGCCGTGGCGCATGACCTTTGGCCTTTTTCTCGATGAACTCCATCACGCGATTGCGATACTCGTCTTTGTAATCCTTCGGATTGAACTCACCCTTGAGCATCTCAACGAGCTGCTTCGCCATGTTCAATTCTTTTGCCGTAGGCGCTGCGCCGGCAGGCTTTGTTAGCTGATCCGCAATGATGACTTCCTTTGCATCGCGCAACGTGAAAAGAAACAGGTAATCGTCTACCGGGCGCAATCCGCCGGCGTAATACTTGCCGCGCATCACCCAATGGGCGATGCCTTCACTCTCCTTGTTGTTGAGAGCTTCGACGAGCGCGAAGTAATCCTTGTCGCCATCGTCTGGTCCAAGGTAGTAAGGCCGGTCGTACCACTGCTGGCTGATCTCAGCTTGCGGCACAAACTCCACAATCTCGATGTCACGCGAAGGCGGTGGCGCTAATTTTTCGAGATCTTCCTCCGTGAGTATCACGAATTTTCCCGGCTCGACTTCGTAGCCCTTTTGTATTTCTTCGGACGCTACTTCGTCGCCCGAGTCGGGAGCGATCATGTGCTGCTTCACGCGCGCTTTGTGTTTGTCGTCGAGAATGTGGAAGCGAACGGTCTTGTCCTCGACCGCCGAATAGAGTTTGACGGGAATCTTCGTCGTGCCAACTTTCAATTGGCCCTTCCAGATTGCGCGGGCCGCCATTAGCCTGACTCCTTTTCCGTCGCGCGCACGGTCTCACAACCGTGACAAAGCAATTCAATCGAGACAGTTTCCTGTACGCATACTGAACAGACATTAGCGTCACAATCGAGACAGTAAATGCCTGTTTGATATGCGTACGACTGGTGGCACGACGAACAGATTTCACTGTCGTCATCAAACCACCACGGCATCTCTTGTTTGGTGCGCGTCAGTTCTCAAACCCTCCAGTTTTTGTTTTGAGCTCAAAGCTTTAGCTTGTCTGCAGGCTAAAGGCTGAACTCAAAACTATCCGAGGCTGATGTCGCGATTCAACCCGATTCCCTTGGCTTTCATCACCACATCGTCGTCAATAGTCTCAGTGCCATCGAGCCATCCCTCTACCTGCTCGATGGACCGTCCGAGCGCCGTCGCGAACTGTTTATTATCACCCTCAAACCCTCGATCGCGAAGCGCCGCGAGCATTCGTTTCGCTTCTTCCTGATCGGTTCCCTTATCGTCTACTTCCTGGTCGAGCGTCATGACAGACTCCTGCGTTTACTTCTGTTCTGTTCCAAATCACCTAACTGTTTCAGGACAGAGTTAGCGCAAACGAGATGCCAGAGCGCGATTCAACCCGTCTCGTGCTGTGGTGGTTTGGGTTTTAGTTTCTTTGCGCTGCCACGCTTGTCAGTACGCTCGTAATCGGTGATCGCTTGAGCTTCGGAAAGAAGCGCCTTGCGAAAGGAGCCGAGCACCTTTAAGAGCAGGTCCAACTTCTTCAAACTCTCTCGCCGCGCTCGCACCGATCCGAGGAAAAATTCCAGTTGAATACGCCGGCGACAGTCTGCGATCGTCAGCATGCAGTGGCCCCACTTGTATTCACCACCACGACTTGATTCAACTTCAGCAAGAATGTAAGAAGTGTGGCCCGTTGAGATTGAGGCCAGGAAGACTCGTTTACGAAAGAAAGTATTTCTCATGGTGAGGTACCAATCAGTATTCTTTTTTTATTTCCGGGCTGAGACTCAGGTATCACTCGATACCTTGAAATTAATTACCGCTGGCGTATAATACGCGCGCCCTCACAACCTGTCAACGATATTAGTTAAATGCCGTCCTCATTCAGGATGAGAAAGAGTAAACACAAAATGGACCTGATGGACCACGTCGCAGTGAGGCTCAAGGAGCTGCGTGTTAGTTACAACAGTGGCGAAGGACTGTCTCAGGAGTCACTCGCCGCTCATCTCAAAGTAGCACCGAATACGATTTCACGTTGGGAGACCGGCACATATCGTCCGAGTCTCATAGACCTCGAACGCATGTCGCGCTTCTTCGGCGTCTCGATGATTTCGTTCTTTCCACCCGAGATGGTGGACGAAGAAGAAGACGAAAATTTGAAAGCGCTCTTACGAACGGCGAGACAGTTGCATCCGGCGGATCTCGAAGAGCTGCGCAAGTACGCTGAGTTTCGTCGTGCTCGCGGTATTTATCAGGGTAAGACCCGGCCAAAACCAGGCCGGAAAGGAGGTAAACAAAAATGAACCGGCAAGCTTATTACGAAGATCTCAAACTGCTCGCGCGTCAGGTTAGGGCCGAACACGGTTTGCGCTCGCCACGCGTGCTCGCGAGCGATCTGCGCCGCATCTACGATCGCCACGGCATCGTGATCGACTCGTGGCCATATCGTCTACGCAATCTGCGCGGCGCTTTTATCAGCGATCATCTCGGTACCACCGTCATGCTCGCCAGCGGTTTGCCGCAGGACCCGATGGTTTTCACGATGGCGCACGAACTCAAACATTTCTTTCGCGATCGCGATCTCGGCATTTCATACTGCGACCAGTCTAATCTGGGTAAGACAGTCGAAGTGGGCGCGGAGATCTTTGCGGCCGAACTGCTCTTTCCCGATCAGGATTTCGTCAAGCACATGCGCGTGCTGCGAGTCGGACGAGATCAGTGTCTGCCAAAGACACTCGTACAGTTGAAACAAAAGACCAGGACCACGCTGAGTTACGCGGGACTCGCTATCAAAGCAGAACGTCTCGGCTACGCGCCGCCTGCTTCGTTAACGAAGATCAAGACGTGGCGCAAACTGGAAAGCCTGTACGTT
>DATNJO010000069.1:0-9801 GCA_035603895.1 Pyrinomonadaceae bacterium | reverse complement strand
CGTAGTTCAACTCAAGCGGCTCATCAAGCTGGGCCACCAACCGCACAGCTTTGTCGAGCAACTGCACCGTCGGGCTGAACAAGTCGCGAAAGATTCCCGACACTGTCATCACGATATCGATGCGCGGCCGTCCCAATTCTTCCAAAGACATCGGCGCAACACTCGTGGTCCTATTTAAAGCATCGCGCACCGGCCGCACGCCGAGCAGCCAAAGCGCCTGCGCGACGCCTTCTCCCTGCGTTTTGATGTTGTCGAGTCCCCACAACACGAGCGCCATCGCTTCGGGATAGCGTCCATTCTCGCCGCGGTAACGTTCGAGGAGACTAGTGGCAACGAGTTCGCTACGCGCAAACGCCGCCGCGGAAGGCACTGAATAAGGATTGATCGCGTGTGTGTTTCTGCCGGTGGGTAAAACGTCGGGATTCTGAATGATATCCGCGCCCGGCCCGGGTTCGATAAATTCACCACGGATGGCACGGATCAAAGAATCTAATTCCGTGTTTGTTTGTAGTTTCGCGGAAACATTTTCGAGCAAAGCAAACACAGGCTGCGTCAATCCCGGATCTAATCCGCGCTCCTGACAAAAGCGAATGGCCGCGTCAGATCCCCGGTCTAAAAACTCTCGCACTGCGTCTCCGACGATCTCCGGTGGCAACGCGCGAATACCATGCTCCGGACGATCAAAGGACGCGATCATTTTGAACAGATCTGCCTGCTCACCCGCAGACGAAGCCCGGCCAAACACGTGCAGACCAGTCGGGATCAGCCGTTGCTCCATTTCCAGCAACTGCTCGTACAGCGCAAAAACCCGCGCATCACGATCTGTGTCTTGTTTAGGCATGAATCGCCGGCGCCAACTTCACAAACTGCGCCTGGAGTATCTCGGCAAGCCGTCGCGTCTCTTCACTCGACTCAAACTCTTTTTGCGTATCAACCACGATCACGCGCGCCTTAGTCTTCCTCAGCGCGATGTTGAGCTCGCGCAACTCCGCTTCGATCTTCAGATGACGCAAAGCGCGCACGTTGAGGCCCTTGCGACGGAGCGGAACGTTGGAACGCCCGTCCGTGAACAGTAACACGACCGTTTCGCCAAACTTATCGCCGACGAGCTTGATCAACTCGATCGTCGTGACGAGTCCCGCGCCGAGTGGCGTGCTTCCGCCCATGCGCAACGAATCCAGCACGCGCCGCGCGCGCAGAATGCTGCGCGACGGCGGCAAGTCGAGGTTCGCGTTCATACCGTGAAACGAAACGATCGCTACACTGTCGCGATTTAAATAAGACTTGCGCAGCAGTTTGAGAATCGTAGTTTTAGCGCGCGCAATGCGATTCGCAGCCATACTGCCCGAAGCGTCGATCGCAAAGATGAAGAGCGTGCCCTGCTTGTCTTTAAGTAACTTGTAACGCAACGCATCGGCAGAAACCGGCGTCAACGGCGCACGCGCTTGTGCGACCATCGCGCGCAGCGTCGCATCAACCGCTACTCTCGCGCCGTTGTTCTTAAACTCGACCGAACGCATATAGCGCCCTCGCAACTGTTGCATCGCAGCCTTTGCGCCTGCCGAGCGCCGCGTCTTCGTTCGCGATTTGCGTCGATCTTTCGGTTGCAATTGATCTTCAAGCCGCGAACGGTTCTCGACCGCCGGTGGTGAAGGGCCGTCCTTCTTATTGGGACGCGCGCCATTGCGAGATGTAGAGGGAGAGGGATTAGGCGGATTTAAAGTGGGATCTTGGCCAGCAGAACTCTTTTGATCGTCGTCTTCATCCCCTTCTCCCTGATCGTGCGGTCGGGGCGCCGTGGTGTTCTTTGGCAGCACTTCTTCGACTGCCTGTTCGATCTGTTCGCTCGTCGCCGTCTCATCCAACGCGTCGCGACGCAACCGATGACGCAACGACATAGCAGACACACGCCGTACGTCGTCCTCGTTGACCGATTTTCGACCTTCAAACGCGGCCAACGCGCGTGACGCACGCATGATCGTGAGCTCTCCGCGATGCCCGTCGACTTTCAAGTCCGCGCAGAGTTGCGCGATCTTCTCGAGTATCAGCCGGGTAACGTTGACCTTTCGCAAATTCGAACGCGCCCGCGCGATTCGCTTCGCCAACTGCTCTTGATCGCGTGCAAACGACTCACGAAATTCTTCACGGTCGCGATCGTACGCATCGCGGCGCACGACAATGTCCACGCGATTCTTCAGGTAGTTTTCGGTGATGACTTCCGTGTGCAGTCCAAAACGATCGAGCAACTGAGGCCGAAGATCGCCTTCCTCGGGATTGCCGGAACCAATCAAAACAAAACTCGCCGGGTGTTCGACTGAAATACCTTCGCGCTCGACCCGGTTTCTCCCTGTCGCTGCCACATCGAGCAAAAGATCGACCAGATGATCTTCGAGCAGGTTCACTTCGTCGATGTACAGAAACCCGCGATTCGCGCGCGCCAGCAAGCCAGGATCGAAAACCTTCCGTCCCGATGCCAACGCCCTTTCAATATCGATCGTCCCGCAGACGCGATCCTCCGTGGCGCCTAATGGCAATTCGACCACCGGCACCGGCACAGACTGCGACGCGCGTTTCTCCCTGGAAAGGCATTCGGAACACGGATTAGACGGATCACAGTTATAAGGACAACCCGCCACTACTATGATCGGCGGTAGTAGATCGGCCAGCGCGCGCACCGCCGTGGACTTCCCCGTCCCGCGGTGGCCCATGATCAAAACGCCCCCGATCAACGGATCGACGAGGTTAAGGATCAAGGCCAGTTTCATCTCTTCCTGGCCGACTATCGCTGTGAATGGATAGGTCATCCCGATAGAACTCTTGCCGGAGTCTTTTAGCGGAAAATGCTGACCCGTGCAAACTGCGGTTCTGAGTTCAAGCTTTAGCTTGTCTGCCAAGGACAGCCTAAAGGGTGAACTCAAAAACGAAACTTCTTGACATCACCCGGGAATGGGAATAGAGTGCCGCCACTCCCGAATCTAAAAGACTCGACAACCGATTCGATTTAATTTTGAAGCAGAAAGTCCTGTTGTTCTGCTATCTCTCTCACAACTAAGGCTCGCCCTTGGTTCACTTCTAGTGAGGGGACTCATCACTCTGGTCGACCCCCAAGACTTGAGCTGCCTTCCATCAAGCAGGGTTCCAAATTAGGTCAGAACTTCGCAGTTTTACCGACGGGTGAACTGTCGGTTCTGTTATCCAACCGCATTTGCAGCTCCTAGGAGGTGAAATTTCACATGAGGAAAGTCTTACCTATCCTGACCTTACTCTTGTTTGCGGTGGCACTCGTCTTACCCTTGAGTTCACCACAAACCGTTGAGGGTCAAGCCGCGACCGAAGCACTTACCACCGACATGGACGCCAAAACTGACGACCTCTTTAATGGCTTTGGCGCCCTCGGCACGCCGATCGATGAGTGCGTAGCCGAACCTGAACCACCCACTGCTCGTGGTAACGGCAGGTTTGAAGACAACAAATTCATTTTCTCTGAACGCGAGACTATCGAAGATGGTCTTGGACCAACCTACAACGACGTCGGCTGTGTTGAATGTCACCAGTCGGTTGACGTAGGCGCATTCGGCCAGCAAATGGAATTCAGGGCCGGCCATCTTTCCGGCGGCGCATTTGTCGATGCTCCGGGCGGACAGTTAGTACATGCTCGAGCCACCGACTCGGATATCGTGGAACACATCTCGACCGCTGAAACGGTCAAGGCGTTCCGCATCACGCTGAGCACCCTCGGTGACGGCTTTATCGAGTGTCTCTCTAACACATCCCTGCAAAACAACGTCGCTGCCCAACCTGCTGCCCAACGGGGCGTACTTTCGCAGGTTCCGGTCACAGAGGCCAACAACGCACTGCGATTCGGCCGCTTCGGCTGGAAAGCACAGCATGCCAGTCTCGTCTCATTCGCCGGCGATGCCTATCTCAATGAAATGGGTATCACCAATCCTTTCGACGGCTTCGGCGGAAGAAGTTCAAGTGCTGCCGATGCGGGAACGCACGAGAACCCGGCGAGTACGGCTGAAGGAGTTATCAATGTAACTTTCCCGTCGCCTTTCGATCCGGTCCAGGATCCCGAAGACGACGGACTCGACGTGTTGGCGTTCGCTGATTTCATGGCCGCCACGCGCGCACCCCGCCGCCAACAGCCAATTCCGGCGGCAGCTACGCGAGGCGATTCATTATTCACCAGCGTGGGCTGCGCAGTTTGCCACACGCGTACTTTCACGACCGCCGCTCCGGGCACGCTCATCAATGGTGGCGCGTTCTCAGTGCCGGCGGCTCTCGGAAACAAGATCATCCATCCGTTCAGTGACTTTGCGTTACACAACGTCGGCACTGGCGATGGTATTGTCCAAAACGCAGGACAGGGTTCAGCCAATCAAATGCGCACTCCGCCGCTGTGGGGCATTCGCGCCCGCAACAGGCTGATGCACGAAGGTCTGAACATCACGATCTTCGATTCGATCCAACTTCACGCTGGTCAGGCAACAACTGCGAGGAATAACTTCAACGCGTTGACTGCCGCGCAAAGAAACGATCTGATCGCGTTTGTGTTGTCGCTATAATTAGCGCGACAACAGGACAAGGGGACTTCCGAAGCTCGCCGGACCCGAACCCGGCGGGCTTCCCTTCACCTCAATTCAAATCATGAAATTATCTATTTTGCTTTTATCCCTGGTCACGCTCGCTCTCGTTAGCGGGTGTGGAAGCAAAAAGCAGGCGGTCGCCGAAACAGCGCCGACTGCTTATCAACCAACTCCCGAAACGCCGTCGCCTGACCGGCTGGCCTCCGTCGCGGCGCCGAATCTTCCCGAAGTCGAACAGGCAGTTAAGCGAGTTTTCAAAGACATCGCTGTGGTTCATCCGGATTACAAGTCGAGTTTTCTGGCCGGAGATTTCAACGGCGATCTCTCGCAGGACCTGGCAGTGGTGTTGAAACCGGTGCCTGAGAAATTGGCGGACATGAATGAGGAGTATCCGCCCTGGCTGTTACGCGATCCGCGTGCGGCGCACAGTCCGCGGGAACCGCTTCATATCGAGAAAGACGAAGCGTTGCTGGCGGTAATTCATGGTTACGGTAACAAAGACTGGCGCGATCCGGAGGCGACGCAGACGTTTCTGCTCAAGAACGTTGTCGGATCAGGGATGCGCGTGCAGAACGGAACCGAGTTTGTGAAAAACTTCCGCGCTGAAAAGAGGCCGCGCCCGCAGGGTGATTTGATCGCCGAGACTCTCAAAGGCAGTGAAGGTTATTTGTATTTCAACGCCGCCACCTATTCGTGGTACGACCCGAAGACATATAAAGGCGAAGTCGAAGCGCCGGGTGTATTTCACGGCCGCCCGCGAGGAGGTAATGCTAATGCGCAACAGTAAATTGCTCGGTGGCTTGGTTTGGTTGGCTGTCGTTCTGGTTTCGGCAGTCGGTGTACAGGCTCAGCAACCCGTAGTGAGTACGATTACGGCTGAAGAACTGAAAACAAAACTGGCGAAGAACGAGCAGGTGACGGTGATTGACGTGCGCTCGTCGGAAGGCTTCGCGAACAGCGGGACGACCTTGAAAGGCTCGATTCATTTCAAGTTGAGAAAACTGAAGAGCCGGCTCAACTTTGCGCCGTTGAAAGATCTGCCGCGCAGTCGCGAGATCGTGACTTACTGTGCATGCCCGAAAGATGAATCGAGCATCGCGGCCGCGCAGATTCTCCTGGCCGCGGGTTTCACGCGCGTCAAAGTATTACAGGGCGGCTGGCACGAGTGGCTGCGTGCCAACGGCCCCGTCCAGCCCCGAGCGAAGAGTTAGAAGTGGTAGTGCCCTACTGCCACTTCGCTTCTCTGCGCCTCTGTGTCTCGGTGGTTTGTTTTTAGGAGTAGCCACGGAGACACAGAGAGCACGGAGAAGAGATTTCAGCACAAAGGTACGGGCGCCCGTGGTCAGAAAGAGGTTTCTTCAATAAAATGGCCGCGGAGGAAAATCGAATATATTAGAAGTCAGCAAACTCGGCTGCGTCCGTGGAGATCGCCGGTTGTTCAAGGGGCTCGATCTTTCTCTTTCGCCCGGCACTTTCGTCCAACTCACCGGCCCGAACGGAAGCGGCAAGACCAGTTTGCTTCGCATCCTGTGCGGGCTTCTGGCGCCGGCGGAAGGTGAAATCAAGTGGCGCGGTAATAATATTCGCGCGCTGGGTGAGGATTATGTCACGGAGGTGACTTACCTCGGCCATCGTCCCGGCGTAAAAGATGAACTGACGGCACTTGAAAATCTGACAATCACGAACGCGCTGAATGGCGTCGAGGTCAGTCACGAAAGCGCTGTCGACGCATTGCAACGCATGGGCTTAGCCGGTCGCGAGCATCTTCCGGCGCGGTACTTGTCGGAAGGTCAACGCCGCAGAGTGGCACTAGCGCGATTGCTTGTTTGCAACACGAATCTTTGGTTGCTCGACGAGGTGATGACTTCGCTGGATAAAGGCGCCGTCGGGCTGGTTAGATCTTTGATTGAGGATCATGTGAAACGCGACGGTATCGCGATCGTTGCGACGCATCAGGACCTGGAGTTGCCGGCCGGTGTGACCAAACGACTCGAACTCACCACGTGAACGCACCTTCGACCCCTTCGATGTTGCGCTGGATCGTTTGGCGCGATCTGATGCTGGCCTGGCGCCGGCGTTCCGACATGCTGTCGACGGTTTTCTTTTTCGTGATCGTCGTCAGTCTGTTTCCGTTGGGAATTGGACCAGAGACGCAGTTGTTGCGTTCGATCGCGCCGGGCGTGGTTTGGGTCGCTGCATTGCTGGCGTCGATGCTTTCGCTGGGTCGTTTGTTTGCGAACGACTACCAGGACGGAACACTCGAGCAGTTATTATTAACGCCGCAACCGCTGTTTCTGGTCGTACTCGGCAAAGTGCTGGCGCATTGGATCGTGGCGGAGATTCCGCTGGTCTTGATCGCGCCGCTGGTTGGAGTGCAGTTTGATTTAAGCCCGCAGACGTTGCGTGTGTTGTTTGTGAGTCTGCTGGTGGGCACACCGATATTGAGTTTGATTGGAGCGGTTGGAGCGGCATTGACGTTGGGGTTACGTGGGGGCGGCGTTTTGATCTCGATCTTGATTTTGCCGCTGTATATTCCGGCGTTGATTTTTGGGGCAGGGGCGGTTGAGGCGACGATTATTGGCACGAGTCCCGCGCCGCATCTGTATTTGCTCGGTGCGTTCGCGATCGTCGCACTACTCTTCTCGCCCTGGGCGGCGTCCGCGGCGTTGCGCATTTCTTTGGAGTAAAGCCACAAAGAGGCACAAGAAGTACAATGAACCTTTATAAGTACGCTTCACCAACGATGTTCTACCCGCTCGCGGGGAAGATGATTCCGTGGTTTGCGATCCCGGCGACGATATTGTTCGCGCTTGGAATGTTCGTCGGCTTCTTCATCGCGCCCACTGACTTCCAACAGGGCGATGCATACCGGATCATCTTCATTCACGTGCCGGCGGCGTGGATGGGAATGTTTCTCTATGTGCTGATGGCGATCTACGCAGGCATCGGTTGGGCATTCAACGCGCGGCTGTCGTCGATGATGGCGTCGGCGATCGCGATTACAGGCGCGATGTTTACGCTTGTGTCGCTCGTGACCGGCGCGTTTTGGGGTAAACCGACCTGGGGCACGTGGTGGGTTTGGGACGCGCGCATGACCTCGACACTCATCCTGCTGTTTCTCTACGCCGGTTTCATCTCACTGCAAGCCGCGATTGACGATCCGCGTCGCGCCGATCGCGCCGGTGCGGTGCTCGCGCTTGTCGGCGTGATCAATGTTCCCATCATTTATTTTTCCGTGCAGTGGTGGAATACACTGCACCAGGGCGCGACAATTCGCATTCTTGGTAAACCGACTATCGCCGCACCGATGCTCGCGGCGATGCTGATCATGCTGGCCGCGTGCTGGCTCTACTCGGTTGCCATCGTGCTCTCCCGCCTGCGTTGCATTATTTTAGAGCGAGAGCAGAACGCTGCCCGCTTTGCGGAGGTGAATGCCTGATGCACTGGCCAGATCTATCGATGGGAGGTTATGGTTTCTACGTTTGGGGATCTTACCTCTTTACTTTAATCGTGATTGTTTGGGAGGTCGTTAGCCTGCGCCAGCGCAAGAAAGCGTTGCTCAAGCGGGAAGAAAGATCTCCAGCCATGCGTCCTACCGTTCTAAGAGGAAGTACGAATGAAACGACGTCATAAACGGATCGGAATTATTATCGTCGGACTTGCCGGGCTTGCCTTTGCTGCCTTTCTGGTAGCGAATGCGTTCCGCCAAAACCTCGTCTTCTTTTTCAGTCCCACGCAAGTGGTTGCGAAAGAAGCTCCGGTTAATCGCACGTTTCGCGTCGGCGGACTCGTCGAAGACGGCACGCTCAAACGCGATCCGGATGGTTTGACTGTACGCTTCAACGTGACAGACACAGCCAAGAGCATTCCGGTGGTCTACAAAGGCATCTTGCCGGATCTGTTTAAAGAAGGCCGCGGTTGTGTGGCGCAGGGGAAGATTGGTCCCGACGGCGTCTTCCAGGCGGAACAGGTGCTTGCAAAACACGACGAAAACTACATGCCGCCGGAAGCTGGCGCAGCAATCGATGCAGCAAAGCACGAGCGCGAAGCTGCGAAGTCCGTAGTGGCATATTGATATTTCCGCAAAGGCGCAAAGACGCAAAGATAGAACTTAACTTTGCGGTTTCCTTTGCGCCCTGGCGCCTTTGCGGGAGACGTTCCGTTAACCAAGATGATTCCTGAAATAGGTCAGTTCGCACTCGTTATCGCCCTGCTACTCGCGTTAACCCAGGCCACGCTGCCGTTGATCGGCGCTTCGCGTGGGCACCGAACGTGGATCGCGCTAGCTGTGCCCGCAGGCCAGGCGCAGTTTCTCTTCGTGACGATCGCTTTCTGCTGCCTGGGATATTCTTTCATCACCAACGACTTCTCCGTTCTTAACGTCGCCACCAATTCCAATTCGCAACTGCCGTTGCACTATCGTCTCGCCGCAACGTGGGGTTCGCATGAAGGTTCGCTATTGTTGTGGACCTTGATGCTCGCGCTCTGGACTGTTGCCGTTTCGCTTTTCAGCCGGCACTTGCCGGACGAGATGGTCGCGCGTGTGTTGAGCGTGATGGGAATCGTGAGCGTCGGTTTCCTGCTGTTCATGTTGCTGACGTCGAATCCGTTTACGCGGATCTTCCCTGTTCCGCCTGACGGCCGCGACTTGAATCCGCTGCTTCAGGATCCGGCGATGGTCGCGCATCCGCCGATGCTTTACATGGGTTACGTCGGTTTCTCGGTTGCGTTTGCCTTTGCGATCGCGGCGCTGATCGGCGGGCGGCTCGATGCGACGTGGGCGCGCTGGTCGCGACCCTGGACCACAGTCGCTTGGATGTTTCTCACGTGCGGCATCGCACTCGGTAGTTACTGGGCTTACTACGAGCTCGGTTGGGGCGGTTGGTGGTTTTGGGATCCAGTTGAAAACGCTTCGTTCATGCCGTGGCTTGTCGGCACGGCGCTGATCCATTCGCTGGCGGTTACGGAAAAGCGCGGCGGCTTCAAGAGCTGGACGGTGCTGTTGGCGATTGCGGCGTTTTCGTTGAGTTTGTTGGGCACGTTTTTGGTTCGCTCGGGCGTGCTCACGTCCGTACACGCGTTTGCCACCGATCCGAAGCGCGGCATTTTCATTCTTGTTTTTCTCGGCGTCGTTATCGGCGGCTCGTTACTGCTTTACGTGTGGCGCGCGAGCCAGGTCGGACTCGGGAGTAAGTTCGACGTTATCTCGCGC
>DATNJO010000068.1:0-3568 GCA_035603895.1 Pyrinomonadaceae bacterium | reverse complement strand
CGGCACGCTTTGCACTCCTGTTGCCAGAAGAGAGTTTCCTTGTAAGTTGCTACTATGCTGTGGTTAATGTTGGTTAGTGAGTCGATGTTTCGCTTGACGCACCAGTCGAGGAATACGACTACCGCGTAAACTGTTTCGAGTATAGATTTAGTCGTAATGGCGAGAGGCTGTGATTCATGCAGACTAATCTCGTGTTTGGGATTGAGCATCCCCTGCGCAGCCCACCTCTCGAACGCAGCTATATGCTCAACAAATATCGGAGGCGTTGATTTCAGATATCGATCCAGTCGCTGCTCATTCAAGTAAGAATCCCAGCTTGGCAGGAGCCCCGCTTGGAAAAAAGTATTGCCAAGTTCCAACAAGCCTGAGCGGACCAACTGGCATCTCAGTCGACCAGGTTCATTCCGTTTCGGCAAAGCTTCATGAATTGCCCGCCACGTCAGGATTTCAGGAAGTTCGTAAACCTTGAGGTACCTACCAAGCGCGCGATACCGTTTCAGGTCCTTGGTCCGCATTGTTTTTAAGACGCTATCGGAATCACTCGCTTTCAATTTCGCTGTTAAAGACAAAAAATAGCGGACGTTTTGCGGAAAGGGCGAAGAATAGCCGATGATGTAGTCACTCAGGAGTTTCGGGCTGAGGCGATCGGTGTTGTGACGCCAGCAGAGTTGCCATTTTTTATTCACGATTACTTTCGAACATCCGGCGACCGTACACTTTACGTCGCCATTAAGTCGTTTCTTGTAACACGCGTAACAGATCATTTCTGACCTGGAGGGGCACGCCTTAGTCAACCCACATACGCCACATACGATGTTCTTGGGAAGCGACTTCCCCCGAATTCTGCGAAGCGAATTTCGGCGACACTTACGACAAAGGCCGGGGTCACTTAGAAACGCATAATCAACTCGTCCGCACGCTTCACATGAACTCATGTGCTTAGCATATTTTCCCGCGCATCGGCGACAAAGTGACGAGTCTGGTTCCAACCTGCGAACCCGCACCGGGCACGCACCGCATCGTACTTTCGGAAGGTTGCGTACACACCTGGTACACACGTCAAACCACTGTTGGGTTCTTCGCGGCAACTTACACTGTTCACAAATTATTGAACGTATCATTTGCATCACGTTATGTTTCACCCTTTCCGGCTTCGACTGATTCCTTACCCTTTGTCGAATTCGATGAAAACTTTCGCGCATCTGGATAGAACGCAGCAAAGTCCACTATTTTCTCAGCGGGAGTAGCCACCGGAACTCGTGCTCGCTGATCACCAGAATCTGCGCGGCGTCGCCGCATCTCGACATTACGCTTCTTCTTCGCCTTTTGAACCGCACTGGGGAGCACTTCAACAAAATCGCTGAGACGAATATAGAAGGAGTTACAGATCGCCTGCATCGTCTCAAGACGAATCATTTTTGGTTGGCGCAGCAGGTCGCAGACTGCTTGGGTCGACAATTGATAGCCGGTTTGATCAAGAACAATCCTGCTGATCTCCGATGCGTTATTGCCGCCACGCTCCTTCAACAGATCTCGCAATTTCCAATTAATCGGCATTACCTTGTTCCCCGTTTGTCAATGTATGGACCAACAAAAATATCTATGAGATCACCTTGCTCATCTTCAACATCGGCATCAGTTGCAATCAGATAAGGAGCGGCCGAGCTCGGGTACGTATGGCCCAGATGCCTCAGAACTTTCCTGTATGCCAGTGGGTTTTCCTCGAGTTTATTTGTCGCGCAAGTGCGCCGCAGGTCGTGAGGCCGAATGTTTTCAGGTAAGGGCAGTCCCGCGTCTATCGCTAACTCGACGATCTTCCGAAAATTTCTGCAATACTGGTCTTTCGTCAGCCGGTCTCCGTCTTTGTCGAGAAACAGATATTCGCTTGCAGCACCCTGCGGGAACATGGGTTTGAAAATTTTCTCGAAGACGCTCACCACCTCCATCGCAAACGGTGTTAGGGGAACGGTTCGAACACGCTTGCCTCCATACGGCTTTGCTTTACCAATGAGACGCACCCGGCCCGTCTCCCAATCTATATCGCAGCTTCGTATCCCAAGCAGTTCACTTAGACGAGCGCCGATCTCGGCTTGGAGAACAATTGCCGTGTAGTCCTGAGCCCCAAGGTGAGGCAATGCATGGCTCGGCAGGTATTCAGTCCGCAGGAACTCGTAAAATTCTTCAAGTAATGCTGGGGATAAGGCGTAGCGAGGCTTGGCTGGCCTGTCTTGTGCATGCACTGGCAAATCGTACTTGGTGAATGTCAGTGCTATTGGACCATATTTTTTAATGATGGTGTGTTCGCTACTGCCTGGGATATTAGGCTTGGCAAGGACGTATTCACAGAATCCTCGCAATTCGCGCATGTACTCCCGCCTGGTTCCGTGTGCCAGATTCTCATGGAGCAGTAATGATGTCAGTAAGCCTAAACGGGATGATCCGTGCTCTGGGTCCAGGAGTTCCCACACTAATATCTGGCGGCGTCCACGAGGGTGATTTGGGTCCTCGATCTGAAGCCTATCGAAGAGGCCTTTCAGTATGACTTTCGCTGTTTTAACTGTTGTCTCATACGTGCAGCCGCGGAACACAAGATTCCGGAGGTATTCCTCCATTTTCTCATTATGATCCTGCAACTGCTCTTCCCACGGAATGATGCATGGTTGTTCTACGGGTGGCGATATCGGGTTTGGCGGTTCCATCGGAATACCTTTCTTCTAGGATTTGTTTCTCACTCAAGTGCCGCTTGATTTTTCAAGTGTTGCTTGATTCTTTCGTTGGCCCATGTTCCGGTCTATCTTGATGGTCCTGAAAAGGTTGTGGCGAATTCAATGGGAAACTGGCGGCGACATGTTTTCCAAATAAAATGTTTGCCCTCTCTCCAACGCTTCAGGTGTTTTATTTAACGAGAATCTTGCGAGGTTCTTATCGGTATTGGGGCAGGTATCAAATAAAGTCTCTGACGACGTTCACGAGTTCTACAAAGACCGGGCCAACCAGTTAGGTGGTCCTATTCCAAGTAACCTTGCATTGAAATGTCCGTACTATCACAGAAATACTCGAGCGCTAACAATCGCCCGGCTGGAACGGTTTATCCACTGTCGATTTTACCTCACTCCCTCTTGCGTACACTGTTGAAATTTTTCAACAGGAGGATCTGCCGAGACGCTAAATCCATGGCACTTAATCAAGCGGCTGGTCCAAAATCTGAGGTGGCACAGTATGTGCACCGCAGGCAGTGCTGGAAATTCCAGCGTGACCTTGCCCAGTCCTCAAAGTACGAAACCTAGGTCTATGCGGCTCTGAGGTTGTTAAGTCAAAGAAGTCGAATTTTTTTCGACTACACAACTGCGTTACAACCAGCATGCCAACCAGAAGCGCTGAGATTTGGCGCAAATCAAGAAGAAGGAACGTCGACGCCCTCTCTTTCTGAAATCATTGAAATGAGAGCCAAATTGGCTGCGATTCGTCGCATGGTAGGCGTCGTGTAGGGAAGGAACATAGAGCACTAGTCATTAGGGAGTTACACAGAATGTAACAGTGGTTGAACAGGCCCTATGTTGCAAAGTGT
>DATNJO010000067.1:0-7037 GCA_035603895.1 Pyrinomonadaceae bacterium | reverse complement strand
AGACTTTTAGGGCAAAGCTTACTTTACCACTACCGCGGGAATATTTTGATCGCGCACCAGTTGGTTGAACGCCGGCACGTCACTCTTGACGATCTGCGAGAGCTTTTGTAATTCCGCGTCGATCGCCGTCACCACCTCATCATAAACCGTGTACGACTGCGCCGTGGGCGCTGCCTCAGCACTGCCGACAACACCACCAAGCGCAGCGAGTTTGTTGTTGAGCCGGATCGGATAGTTCAACGGATCCTGGTTGCTCTGGTTCTTCGTTTGATAGAGCGCCTCTTCAATCGTCGTCAACTTCTTGTTGAGCGCGGTGCCCGCGTCGTTTATCGGTTTCGACTGCGGGACGCGTTTCAACAGATCTTCGACCTGCTTGCGCACGTCGCGAATCTGAATGATCGCATTGTGTGTTTCGCTCAACTTGTCACGAATCTTCAGGCCCAGTTCCAACTGCTTCGCGTAATCAGCAGGCGCGGTAGTCAGGCGCGGATCGGCTTTGATCTCGAAGTTCTGCGTGACAGTCGTGCCGTCGGTGGTCAGTTTCACCTGATATCTTCCGGGCGGCAGCTTTGGACCACGCGTCTCGCCGGCCCACAAGATCATGCCGGGAAAACGAACCGCGTCCGGGTATCGCGTGTCCCAAACGAACCGGTTCAAACCAACATCTGTCGTGACCGGAGGCGCCGCGCCACCACCGCCAAAGCCACCTTCACCCGCCGGTGCGGCCGGCGCCGCCTGCGGTGTCGCTTCACCTTCACGCGGAATACGTTGCGTAAACTTGCGAATCGACTTGCCGGTGGAATCAAGAAACTCGAGTTCGACCGCGGTAGTCGGCTTCGATTTCAATGAGTAATAGACCACGACGCCGTTAGCCGGATTTCGTCCGATCGTTGCGGTCGGAGGCAGTGGACCACCGCCGCCACCCGCCATTCGATAGCTTTCTCTGGGCTGAAACAGCCGCGTTTCGCTGACGGAATTCAAACCACCCGCATCCATCAATTGATGCAGCAACGGCAGGTCGTCGAGAATCCAGAACGATCGTCCCTGCGTCGCAACCACCAGCTCCTTTTCGCGTTTCTGTATCGCGAGATCGGTGATCGGCACGACCGGCAGGTTGAGTTGCAACGATTGCCAATGGTCGCCGTTATCAAACGACACGTACATTCCCGTCTCGGTTCCCGCGTAGAGCAAACCGCGTTTGTTTGGATCTTCGCGAATGACGCGCGTGAACGTCGTGTCCGGAATGCCGTTCGTGATCTTCTTCCACGTCTTGCCGTAGTCGCTGGTGCGATAGAGATACGGGCGGTTGTCGTCCCACTTGTACATCGTTGCGGCAACGTAAGCCGTGCCCGGATCGTGCGGCGAGGCGTCGAGCGAATTGATCTGAATCCATTCCGGCATGATGCTCGTTGGCGGCGTGACGTTTGACCAGTTCTTGCCGCCGTCGCGTGTGAGTTGGACCAGGCCGTCGTCCGTTCCAGCCCAGATCGTGCCGGCCTGCAACGGCGACTCCATCACCGTGAAGATCGTTGAATAATATTCAACGCTCGTGTTGTCTTTCGTGATTGGACCACCCGACGCGCCCTGTTTTGATTTGTCGTTGCGCGTCAAGTCGGGACTAATGACCTGCCAACTGCTGCCTTCGTCGGTTGATTTGAAGAGCACGTTGGCAGCGAGATACAGCGTGTTTGGATCGTCCGGCGAAAAGACGATCGGGAAGTTCCACTGAAAGCGATATTTCAACACGTCCGCGCCCGAGCCCATCGGATTGTTTGGATAAGGATTGATGTCGCGCTGTTGACCGGTGCGGCGATCGAGCCGCGTGGTGAGTCCGCCGTACGAGCCCGCGAAGACGATGTTCGAGTCTTTTGGCGACGGCGCGATCCAGCCCGACTCGCCGCCACCGACGTCGAACCAGTCGCTGGTCGTGATTCCGCCTTCAGTCGTACGGCTGGCGATGCGCACGGTTGAATTGTCCTGCTGCGCGCCGTAGACGTTGTAAGGAAAATCGTTGTCGAGTGCGACGCGATAAAACTGTGCGGTGGGTTGATCCTGTTCGGTCCAGCTTCGGCCGCCGTTGAACGAAACGTTTGCGCCACCGTCGTTGCTTTGAATCATGCGGTTTGGATCGTCGGGAGCGATCCAGAGATCGTGATTGTCGCCGTGCGGAACGGAGATCGCTGTGTACGTGCGGCCACCGTCGTTGGATCGGAAGAACTGCACGTTCAAGATGTAAACGCTGTCGGCGTTTTTCGGATCAGCGTAGATGCGCGTGTAGTACCACGCGCGTTGTCGCAGCCGCCGCTCTTCGTTGATCCTGGTCCAGGTGCGGCCGCCGTTGTCCGAACGAAACACACCGCCGTCTTCAGCTTCGACGATCGCCCAAACGCGCTCTGGATTTGCAGGTGAAACAGCGATGCCGACTTTGCCGACCGTGCCGCGCGGCATGCCGGGATTGCGTGTCAGTTCGGTCCACGTGTCGCCGCCATCAGTCGACTTGAAGATGCCGCTTCCCGGACCGCCGCTCTCGAGCGTCCACGGCTTGCGATAGACCTCCCAAAAACCGGCGTAAAGAATGCTTGGATTTGTCGGGTCGAGAATTAGATCGATCGCTCCCGCTTTGTTGCCGCGCGACAAGATCTTTTCCCACGTCTTACCGCCGTCTTTCGACCGAAACACACCGCGTTGATCGTTCGGGCCCCAAACGTGGCCGAGTGCGGCGACGTAAACGAGATCGGGATTGCGCGGATGAATTCGAATGCGCCCGATCTGGCGCGTGTCTTCGAGACCGATGCGTTTCCACGTCTTGGCGCCGTCAGTTGATTTGTAAACTCCATCGCCGTGCGAAACGTTGCCGCGAATCGGCGACTCGCCCATGCCCACGTAGACCACGTTTGGATCGGAATCGGAGACGGCGATCGCGCCGACCGATCCGGTTCCAAAAACGGAGCCGTCGCTAACCGATTCCCAGTTGATTCCGCCGTCAGTTGATTTCCACACACCGCCACCAGTTGCGCCGTAGTAATAAACAAATGGTTGCGACGCGACGCCCGTGACTGCCGCCGAGCGGCCGCCGCGATATGGACCAATGCTGCGATACTGCAACGGCTTCAACAGATCGAACTCTTTCGCGGCCGGTGTTGCCGACGGCTGTGTTCGCTGTTGCGCGTGAATCGCGATGGTGACAACTGCCAGCGCGAGAACTGCGTGTACGAAATGACGTACAGCGATACTCTGGCGAGACGTACGAAACGTCTTGAACATTCGGATGGGCTCCTTTACTTTGTTGACTGAAAAAAGTTGCGGCTTGCGAATAATAGCAGTTCCCGTTTGGAGTTCAAGCTTTAGCTTGTCCGACGAAGCAGCAGCCTAAAAAGCTGAACTCAGAACATGCGAATCGGAATAGTCAAAGAGATTTGCCGGTACGCCGTGAAGTCGATGGCGGGTGAGCAACTCGACGAGTGCACGGTGGGAATGCGCGGGATTCCCGGCGATCGCGGTTGGGCCATTCGCGATGAAACAACTCGCGAGATCACGAACGGCAAACGCTGTCCGCTGTTGATGCAAAGCGCTGCGCGTTATCGTGAAGCTCCTGCTGACGGTTTCATTCCACACGTCGACATGATCTTTCCGGACGGCACGGCGATCGGCAGCGATGCGAGTGACGTCAACGAGCATTTGACTAAACTGCTTGGCAAGCCCGTTTCGCTATGGCCGATCCGTCCCGCGGACGACTTGGAACACTACCGGCGTAAAACGAAAACGGCGCGAGTGTTTGGGCGTCTCTCGCGATTCCGCGCGTTTCGTGCGGCGTTACCAACACTGACGAGTTTTGGTCCGGCGCACGAACAGGTACGAGAAGCGTTTAGTCGCGAGCCGGGTGAACCGCTGCCGGATCTCTCGACCTTGCCGCCTCATATTATTGAGTTCACCTCACCGCCCGGCACTTACTTCGACGCGTTTCCGATTCACCTGCTTACCACTGCGTCGCTCGAAATGATGGCGCGATTGAATCCGTCTGCGACGTGGGACACGCGGCGGTTTCGTCCTAACTTTCTGATCGAAACTGACCCGCAGATTAAGGGTTTGGTGGAGGCTGAGTGGGACGAACGAAAACTCCACATCGGAAGCGTGGAGTTGAAGTGTGAGATTCCGACGCCGCGTTGCGGGATGACGATTCAGGCGCAGGCAGGGCTCAAGAAGGATCCGAGCATACTGCGCACGATCGTCAAAGACGCGGATCAGGGTCTGGGGATTTATGCGAGTGTGGTTTCGCCGGGAGCGGTTCGCGTTGGAGACGTGGTTGAGTTGGGATAATTAAGCTTCTTCGCGCAGTGGGCGGCTCATCAATTCAGAAACTGCATCGCCTGCGGACTTACCATCGTAAAGCACTGCGTTCACTTCGTTAACAATCGGCATTTCGAGGTTCGCGCGATTCGCAAGCTGCTTGACCGCGCGCGCTGTTTTTATTCCTTCCGCTACCTCGCTTAACTCAGCAACGATCTCTTCGAGCCGTTTACCTTTGCCGAGTTCCACGCCGACAAAGCGATTACGCGAAAGTTCGCCGGTGCAGGTCAGCACGAGATCGCCCAAACCGGCGAGGCCCATCAGAGTTTCGACCTGCGCTCCTTCACGTCGTGCAAGACGTGTGATTTCTGCGAGTCCGCGGGTGATCAATGCGGCGACGCTGTTCGATCCGAATCCGAGTCCGGCAGCCATTCCCGCCGCGATCGCCATCACGTTTTTTACCGAGCCGCCGATTTCAGTGCCGATCACGTCGGCATTGGTGTAGATGCGCAGGTTCTCGACACTCAATTCAGTTTGCACCGTACGTGCGGCGGCCGCGTCTTTGCTTGCCGCGACGATCGCAGTCGGATGACCGGCGACAACTTCCTTCGCGAATGATGGCCCGGAAAGACAGACGAACGGATTCGTCGCGCCGGCGACTTCATTCACGATCTCGGAAATGCGTTTGCCGGTTTCAATCTCGATGCCTTTGGCAGCGCTGACGATGATGGCGGCTTCGTCGAGATGTGGAGCGATAGAGGTGAATAGTTCGCGGGCTGCGTGGGACGGCGCGGCGAACAGGACGAGTTCGGCATGGTCCAGTGCAGCGTTAAGGTCACTGGTGACTGTAACAGAGGAAGGAATTTGAATGGATTTTTGGTTGCGCGACCAGAGTTGGACCTGATGTCCGGCGCTTGCGGAAATGACTGCGAGCGCCGTTCCCCAACTGCCCGCACCGATGATCGCGATCCGCTTCATGAGAACTTCGGTTCAGTTCCGTTCATCAGTCTGCTTATGTTTCCACGATGCGCAAAAATAATTAACAGCGCAACTACCAACGCCGCAGTCAGCGGCGCCTTCTGTAACCAAAGAAACAGCGGAATCGACGCTGCGGCACAAAGCGAAGCTAACGACACGTATCTCGTAAGCCCCACCACCGCCACAAAAACAATGCCTGCACACAACAGAGCAAACGGCGCCAGCACAAAAAACACTCCCACCGCCGTCGCCACGCCTTTCCCACCGCGAAACCCCAGCCACACAGGAAAAATGTGACCAACTATCACTGCGATCGCCGCTGCCGCAACGAACCACCCTTCACTCATCCACGTCGCAATCACAACAACAATTGCGCCCTTCGCAGCATCAAGTAACAGCGTCAAGATTCCCGCCGCCTTCCCTGCGCGCCGCGAAACATTTGTCGCCCCGGTGCCACCCGATCCCGTTTCGCGCACATCTCCAGCCCCACTCATGCGAACGATCAAGTAGCCAAACGGAATCGATCCGATCACATACGCAGCAATGACGACGAGCACTGAGCGCACCAACGACTCCTTAGACAGGATTTACATAATTAACAAGATGGCTATAGGAGTAGAGAAAGACCATGTGGCTTTCACCTCAGTAAAGTCATCTTGTTAATTTTGTAATCCTGTCAAAGTCTTCGCCGCAACAGATCCAGCGCGGCTTGGGAGGCGCGCCAGCGAATTAGTTGGCGATCGCCGGGAAGGTGAAGTTTGCGGTGTTCGGTCTTGAGGTCGTCGGCGAGAGCGATGAAGACGGTACCCACCGGTTTCTCTTCGGTGCCGCCGCCAGGACCGGCAATGCCGGTGATTGATAGACCGAAGTCTGTGCCGGCACGTTTGCGAATGCCCTCGGCCATCGCTTCCGCAACCGGCGCACTCACAGCGCCGTGCTCCATTAACAACATCGGTTCGACACCGAGCGCGCGGGTCTTTGCTTCGTTCGCGTAAGTCACGACGCCTTCGATGAAGTACTTCGACGATCCCGGAACGTCCGTGATTCGTTGCGCGAGCAGTCCGCCCGTGCAACTCTCCGCAACCGACAACGTGTAACCACCAAGCGAAAGCTTCAACCCGACGACCTGTTCCATCGTTTCACCCGCAAACGAGAACACGGCATTTCCCAAACGTTCCTCGATCTGTGCAGACAAACGATCGAGCAGATCGTTCGCCTCCTTTTCCGTGCGTCCGCGCGCGGTCAGATGAATCTCGATCTCGCTCTGGTTGAAGAGGATCGTAGTTACCGGATTATCGTACTGTGTGTAAATCGGTGCGATCTTTTCGTCCACGGCCGACTCACCCATGCCCGCCACGCGCAACATTCGCCGCACGACGCGCAAACTCCCCGCACGCCCTACGAGTCTCTCCGCCACGTGGTTCTCAAACATCGGACGCATCTCACGCGGTGGGCCCGGCAACAGCACGATCGCCGTGCCTTGATGATCGATAAACATGCCGGGCGCGGTGCCGTTCGGATTCGGCAACACGACCGCGTCTTCGATCACCATTGCCTGTCGTGAATTTCTTTCCGGCATCGTCACGCCAAACGACTGAAAGCGCTGGCGAATTTCCGCGAGCACCTGTTCGTCGAGCAACAAGCGCCGGCCAAGCGCACGCGCGGTGATCTTCCGGGTGATGTCGTCTTCAGTTGGACCAAGACCCCCGGTCGTAATCACCACTTTCGATCGGCGCACAGCGTCTTTGATTGTTTCTTCGAGGCGGGCATCG
>DATNJO010000066.1:0-5971 GCA_035603895.1 Pyrinomonadaceae bacterium | reverse complement strand
GCGGATCACACAGTCAGTGATTCCGGCGCGGGCACGGGTTACGCCGTTGCGGCTTCGGATGGTGTGGCTCGCTGCATCATTCCGACCGGCACGGTGATTCCGAATCGCGGTCATTACCTCTGTACTAACTCAGTCGCTTACTCGCTGTCGGGTAACGCCACGGGCAACGCGACTTACACCACCGACATTCCTGACAATGCCGGTATCGCGCTCTTCAACACGTCGGTAGCGGCAAACTTTACGCTTGCCAACCGGCTTGATGCTGTCGGATCGACTTCCGAAGCCAACACACTCTACAAGGAAGGCACTGGTTACCCGGCGCTGACACCTTTCTCGATCGATTATGCGTTCGTTCGTGACGAGTGTGGCAAGCAAGGTTCGATTACGAACTTCGGCGCCTGCCCGTCGGGCGGAAATTACGTCGACACCAACAGCAACGCGGTGGACTTCTACTTCGTGGACACGAACGGCACGAGCGCAGGCGCAGGTCAGCGTCTGGGTGCGCCTGGCCCGCAAAACCTTGCGTCGCCAATCCAACGCACCGCGTCGTTCCCGTTCCTGTTCCTGGATAACACCGTGGCGGCCGCTAATCCGCCGAATCGCGTTCGTGACTTCACGAGCGACCCGGCTAATAACTCGACCTTCGGCACCCTTGATTTCCGGCGCCGCGTGGTCAATAGCACTGGTGCACCTGTCACAAGGTTGCGCTACCGGATTGTCGACGTCAGTACTTTCCCGGCGCCTTCGGGCATCGCCGACCTGCGTTCGCGCACGTCGACGCTGGTTGTGGTTTCGGGAATCAACGATGCGGCAACTTGTCTGGCCTCCAATGGAGTTGCAACGACGCCTTGCACGGTCAACGTACAAGGGACGACGTTGGAACAGCCACCGTCACAACCGAATGGTGGTGGCTTCAACTCGACCTGGTCGTCAGGCACGGTGACGCTGGGAACACCGTTAGCAAACGGAGCTTCCATCAACATCAGGTTGCTCTTTGGCATTCAACAGACCGGCAGCTTCAAGTTCTTTATGAATATCGAAGCCTTGCCGTAGTTGATTAAGAGCAAAGGGACGAAGAAGCCGCCGGGAGTTTTCCGGCGGCTTCTTTACTTTTGTAGCTTCTATCCCTTTTTCGGTTCTGTCCGTGTCCTTCCGTGTTTATCCGTGGCTCTTAAAGCAATCGGTTGAGTTCGTTCACGACCTCTTCTGGCTTCCACGTGTTGTCGGAATAAATCTTTGCGACCTTTCCGTCAGGCGCAACGATGACGGTCTTCAACCCGTGCATGATCTGATCGTTCTCGGTGAAGTAGCGCAAACCGAAGAATTGGGCGAGGTCCTTCACCTCATCGCCTGACGCAAACTCCCAATGTGCGAACGTTTCGTTTTCGTAGCGTTCGGTGTGTGCCGCGCCGTAACTGCGCAGGACCGGTGGCGTGTCGTACTTTGGATCGATGCTGATGCTCAACAGATGCGTCCGCGCGTAGACCTTCGGGTCCTGTTGCAGTTGTCGATCTACCTGCGCGAAGTTGTTGCTCATGAGGGTGCAGTATTCAGGCAACGGACAGCGCGTGTAGATGAACGTCAGCAGCAGTGCCTTGCCGCGATAGTTGTGCAACCGGATCTCTTTGCCGTCCTGATTTCGTAGCGTGACGTTTGGCACTTCATCGCCCGGTTTTGCTTCGGTTGGTAGTGAAGAATTCGAAGCGCTGCCGCTCGTTCGCACTACGAACAAGTTTTCCAGCCACGACTGCGAACCGTCGACGACGAGTGTCGCCGTGACTTGATCTTCGGGAGCGAGGAAGTCGAGATCTGCCTGGTTCGGCACGGTGAAGGGCATCGTCATCGCCGGCATGAGTCCTGCGACATCTTCGTGCGAGATCGTCACGAGATGTTTTTCCTTCTCAACCATCACCACTTTGCCTTTTAGATCGTAGCGTTTCTCATGTCTACGACAGGCGCCAAAGGTGAGCGTCAGAAGGAGCGGGAATAAGAGGATCAAATACCCGGATTTGCTCATTTCGCCGTGCCTGTTGCGATGGGCTCGAGTTGGGCGTCGTAGAGACGTTGATAGGTCCAAAAATTGGCCAGCACCTTGTAGACGTAGTCTTTGGTTTGTGAGAAGCCGATCTCGGGAACGTAACGATCGGCTTCAGTCGAACGCGAGCGGCCGATCCAGCGCGCGAGGTTGTCGGCGCCGCCGTTGTAAGAACCTGCGACTGCCGGCGGTTGATCGGGAAACTGTTTGAAAAGATTCGCGAGATACTGCGAGCCGAAAAGGATCGCAGTGTCAGCGTTGTAGAGATCGTCCTGCTGGAAATTCTTCAGGTTTAGCTGTGCGGCGATCTCGTTCGCGGTCGAGGGGATGAACTGCATCATTCCGCGAGCGGCGGCGACGGATTTTGCTTCGACCTGAAAACGCGATTCCTGGCGAGCGATCGAGAGCACGAAACGCGGATCGACGTTTCTACTCGCGGCGTGCTTAATGAGTGATTCACGAAAAGGCACCGGATAAAGCAACTCGACTATATCCCGTGGAGCGAGATCGATCACGTAATCCGCAGGAATGTTTTTCCACAAAGGTTCAGCAAAGCGGATCGCGCGATTCGGCAGGCCGGCTTGTAATGAGAGACGCGCGATTGTGTAGGCCAGATCAACAGCGGGAGTTGAGTTCTTTACTGCGCTGCTCGCTAAAAACTCCGGCAATCCTTCATCGTAAAGACCGAGAGCAAGTAAGGAGTCTGCAAGCGCTTCATGCGTTGGTGTCGAAGGAGGATCGGAGTCGCTTGCTGGAGTGATAGCGATTTGAATGACCTTCGGTAGCCTATAGGCCGTTAGCGAGGCGTAGGCCGAACGCAACGTTGTCAGTAATTCCGTGCGCTTTTGCGGATCGCTTGTTAGCCGCAACGCCGACTGTGCGGCGACGCGTGCTTGCTCCCATTGTCCCGCGGCACTTGTAGTTCTTGCTTCGTTCGTTAGCGCGTTGAGGCGCATCTGGACGAAGGTCTTTGACTTGTCGCCGTTTGCTAACGCGAGTAATCGCTGGGTTGCGCGCGCACCGTAGTATTCGTTGCGTCCCTCGGGAATCGACAAGTAGGCTGCGACGGCATCTTCCGTTCGTCCTAACTGTTCCAACGCAAACGCCCGCAAAAACGTGACCTCGGCCGGAGTGGTTCCACCCGGAACACGCGTCCCGCCGAGATCGGAAGTCTTCGCCAACTCCTCCGCATCGCGAACTGCCGCCGCCCAACTCCCCTGCGCGAGATGAATTCTCAACTGCGCAAACAGCGCGAGCGTACCGCCAAGATCGCTCTTGAAGCGTGCACGCGTCTGCTGCACCCAATTCAACGCGTCTGCATGACGTCCGGCTTCGTGCAGCGCATCGATGATATTCAGGTAAGCGCGCTCCGGGTTTGGATTGTCCGGAAACTTATCGATGAGGACTTGATAAGCCGCCACTGCTTCATCGGTGCGTTTGAGACGAACAAAACTGGAGGCAAGCAGCGCGACTGCATCGCGCGCGGTTTGCGGGCTACTATCAAAAGCTGTCGCCAAAAGCTTCTGAATGACTTTGATCGCGTCTTCGTACTTCGCTTCGTTGGATAAACCGCGCGCGAGTTGGAAAGTTGCGTTCGGGACAGTCGTGCTCTGCGGATAACGGTCGATAAGTGTTTGGTAGTGCACGCGCGCGCCCGCGAAGTCGCGATTAAACTGGTAGACGGAAGCGCGCAGCAGGTGTTCGGCTTCGGTAAGATTCGCCGACTTATCCAGCGCATCAAGCTCGCGCACCGCCACCAACGCAAAATCATCCGGCCGCGACGCATCCGGCATCTGCATCACGAGCTTCGTTAACACGTCGCGCGCTTCGGCCGTTTTCCCCGCGCGAACATAAGCCGTTCCCATCAACGCCGCGGCTTCGCGCGCCACGGCAACGTTTTTCGACGACGCGACCGGTTTCGCACTGTTCGCCGCGGCTTCGAAGTCGCCGCTTTCAAAGAAACTCTCAGCCAGGCGCAGTGCCGCCGTTTCGTGGAGCAGGCTGTTTGGCGCGGTGGCGATGAGTCGTTGCAGACGTTCGCGCTCGAGCACGAGATCGCCGGTCACGCGGGCGATTCGGGCCAGCCGCCATAACGCGTATTCCTTCAACAGCGCATTGCGTGACACGACCGCCTGGTAGTTGGCCGCGGCTGTGGCGACGTCGCCCGACGCTTCCGCTTTGCGTCCGAGGAGATAATCCTGATTCGCCGGCGACTGGGCCACGGCGATCGAAACCCAGCACACCGTTAAAAGTACTAGTCTGGCAAGCAACATGCGCGGAATTATAATCCGTGTAATCTGTGTATACTATCGAGACCAATGTTTACGGAAAAAACCAAAGCAAGACCGCTCGATGGCGCTGTTGTGGCGGCGCAGATCAAGCAGGAAGTAACCGCGGAAGTCGAACAGATGGTCCAGACGAGTGGCTACCGGCCGTGTCTGGCGGCAGTGCGTGTCGGCGAAGATCCGGCGTCGGCTGTTTACGTGCGCAACAAGATCAAGGCGTCGGAAGAGATCGGCATTCGCTCCGAACATCATGCGTTGCCGGAGTCGACGACGACCGTTGAACTACTGGAGCTGATTTCGTCGTTGAATACTCGCGATGATGTTGACGGCATATTGACGCAACTTCCTTTGCCGCACGGAATCGACGAGACACAGATCATCGAAGCGATCGATCCGCGAAAAGATGTAGACGGATTTCACCCGGTTAACGTCGGGAAACTCGCGCTGGGCCGGGCGGCGCTTGTGCCTTGCACTCCCGCCGGCATCATCGAACTACTCGATTACAATGCCATCGAGATTCGTGGCACGAATGCCTGCGTTGTCGGTCGGAGTCAAATCGTCGGCCGGCCGATGGCCCAACTACTACTCCAGCGCGACGCGACCGTGACGATCTGTCATTCACGTACGCGAGATCTCCCCGCCGTGACGCGCCAGGCCGACTTGCTCGTAGTCGCAATCGGCCGCACTGGAATGATCCGTCGCGAACACATCAAACCCGGCGCGGTTGTGATCGATGTGGGGATGAACAGGGTTTCCGATCCGGAGGAAGTGCGGGCACTGTTTGGTGACGCAGCAGAGAAGCGATTGGAGATCGTGGCGAAACGAGGATCGACGCTGGTCGGCGATGTTCATCCAGCCGAGGCTTCCGAAGTGGCAGGAATGTTGACACCGGTGCCGGGTGGTGTTGGTCTGCTGACGGTCGCAATGTTAATGAAGAACACTTTGAAAGCCGCAAAATTACGCCGGTAATTTCGATGCTGCGTGTTGGCCTAACAGGATCGATCGCCGTCGGTAAATCCTATGTCACTTCGATCTTTGGAGAACTAGGCTGTCACGTCCTCGATGCGGATCAAACAGCGCGCGAAGTTGTTCTTCCCGGTTCACCAGGTCTTGAAGCGGTAGCCAGGACGTTCGGGAACGAGGTTCTCAACCCGGACGGAACGCTGAATCGACAGCGCCTGGGCGAACTTGTTTTCGCAGACAGCGCTAAGCGCCAAACGTTGAACCAGATTCTTCATCCGTTCATCATCGCGCGCCAGGACGAGATCATGCGCGAGTGGGAACGCGAAGATCCGCAAGGCATCGGGATTATCGACGCCGCGCTGATGATCGAGTCGGGTGGTTACAAGCGGTTCGACAAGTTGATTGTGGTCCATTGCCGGCCTGAAGTGCAGCTTGAACGCCTCATGCTGCGCAACGGTCTCTCGCGTGACGAAGCACAGGCGAGGATTAATGCGCAGATGCCGCAAGAGGAGAAACAAAAGTTTGCGGATATTCTGATCGATACTTCTGACGGATTCGAACTAACAAGAAAGCGCACGATCGAAGTTTACGAAGCACTAGCACGGCTCGCAACAAACAATAAATGAAACCACAAAGAGGCACAAGAAGCACAAGAGGCACAAAAAGAGCAGGAAAGTATAAGTACCTT
>DATNJO010000065.1:0-2891 GCA_035603895.1 Pyrinomonadaceae bacterium | reverse complement strand
TGGAGGCCCTTTTTTCTACTGGCGGGAACATTGCTGCTATCTCACACGAGTTTGTGAAGGATTGGCTAACTCGTTTTCAAAATGAAGTTGTGGCCCGTGCGACAGCTGAAGAGCTGAACCCGCGGGATTTTGCCTGCACGTTCCTCGCAGCTGTTCTGGGTGAGGAGTCATCGGTATTCATGCAGATAGGCGACGGGCTAATTGTGATTCCCTCGGTTGAGGAACCTGAAGAATACTGTTGGGCCTTCTGGCCGCAACGTGGCGAGTACGCAAACATGACCAACTTCGCCACTGATGCGGATGCTGGAGAGAAGCTAGAGCATACTCTCGTAAGCCATCGAATAGACGAAGTTGCCGTGCTTACCGATGGTCTGCAAGACCTCACTGTGCAATACGAGACCCAGTTGGTTCACACACCTTTTTTTCGACCTATCTTTGAGTGGTTACGTCCGGCGAGCGAAGCTTCTTTCAAAAACCTTACGACAGCCATGACAGCGTATCTCCAATCAGAAAAGGTCAATGAGCGGACCAATGACGATAAAACGCTCATCCTTGCCACACGCCGCCAGGCTTCTCCTCCTCTAGTCGATGATCTGAGCCTAGAAAACGATAATGCCGGCAAGGTTTTATAACGAAGACGGCGATCCAGTAGATCTGGGAAAGGAAGTGAACCGCAGCGGCGGAGAAGGTGTGATCTATGAAGTTCAGAATCACGAAGAGTTAGTAGCAAAGATATATCGCCAGTCAGTTAGCACCGAAAAAGCCTCCAAAGTGTCAATCATGTCCCGATTGTGTAGCGATCGGTTGCTGAATCTCTGCGCGTGGCCCACAAGCACATTATTTGACCGTCCCGGCGGGCGATTGGTCGGTTTTCTGATGCCCAAGATCGTGGACCACGAACCGGTTCATTTGCTCTATGGTGTGAAGGATCGTCTTGTGAAGTATCCAGACGCTAACTGGCCCTTCCTGCTGCAAACCGCCGCCAACGTAGCTCGAGCGTTTCAGGTAGTTCACGATCACGGTCACGTAATCGGAGACATCAATCATGGTGGCGTTCTGGTTTCCAAAAAGGCAACAGTTAAGCTCGTTGACTGCGACAGTTTCCAGATCACTTGGCAGGGTCGCACGTATCTGTGCGGCGTCGGTCAGGTTACTCACACGCCTCCGGAATTTCAGGGTCACAACCTGAACGGCATTGTGCGATCGCAGAATCACGATGCGTTCGGCCTTGCTATTATTATCTTCCAACTCCTGTTTATGGGCCGTCACCCTTTCTCTGGCAGGTATCTCGATCGGGGAGACATGCTGCCCGATCAGGCAATCAAAGAATATCGTTTTGCGTACGGTCCAGGTGCAGCAGGACGCCGGATGCTGCCGCCTCCGGGCGCCCTCAATCTAGACGCGGTAACACAGCAGGTTGCCCAACTCTTTGAACGAGCTTTCGGTCGCGGCACCACGCGTCCCTCCGCTGGCGAGTGGGTGAGACCGCTCACAGAGCTGTCGGCAGACCTCCGTCAATGCAGTCAGAATAGCGGTCACTACTTTCTTAAGACCCTCGCATCATGTCCATGGTGCCAGATTGAAATCGGCTCGGGAGTAGCAATATTCAATCCTGCGATCATAGTTGGCGCATGGAGTGAACGCGGCGGCTTCACCCTCGCGGTCGTGTGGGCCAGGATTAATCAAGTAGAGGCTCCCGGTCCCTTACCGCAACTGGTCGCGAAGTCTTCGATTACAGTCGCACCGTCGACTAAAGCGAAGCAAATAAGACGAAATCGGCTCTTGAAGACGATGATAGCATGTGCCACTTTGGTGGCAATTTCGTCAGTGTTATTTGTGACTCCGATGGCGGCGGCGCCTGCGGCTTGGATCATCATCCTCTCAGGTATAGTGGCTACCGTACTTGCGATGAGAGGAGGACGCGAAGCGCGGCGGGAATTCGAAAACATCAAACGGCAAGCGGAGGTTGCAAGGAACGCAGCGGAGCGTCGCTGGCAGGGCCAGGGAGGTGATGAAAGATTTAGTTCCAAGCTGCGTGAGCTGGAAAAGGACAAGGCTGAATATGAAAAACTGCCAAACCTAAGACTGCAGAAATTGCGTCAGCTGGAGCAGAATGTGCGCCAACGACAAAAGCAAATATTCCTTGATCGTTTCCGCATAGATAGCGCCGACATTCGCGGCATTGGCTATGCGCGCAAAATCGCACTCAGATCCCATGGCATAGAGACCGCGGATGATGTAACTCGCCAGGCGGTTTTGGCGGTGCCTGGGTTTGGTCCTGTTTATACGTCGTATCTATTGGCTTGGCGGAATATGATTGAACAGAGATTCGTATTCAACCCCAACCAAGGAGTTGACCCGGCCGATCGCGCTGCAGTTGAACGAGAAATAACTGTAGCGAAGTCACGGCTGGAGCAGCAATTGCAGAACGGCCCTCGGCAACTTCTAGAGTTCAGCAATCAGATCAAGACAGCGAGGCGTACCTTGCAGCCGGCGGTAGAAGAAAGCCTGAAAGCACTTGTGCAGGCGGAATCCGATCTGCAAAACGCCGGGGTAGCGTCAGTCATGTTTGTCCTGATGGCAGTTGTAACGTTGGGAGCCGTGTTGACACTGACTTCAGTCAAACAGTCACATTTGAAGGCAACGCCGGGCTCACCGCTGGGCAGTATCCAAAATCAGACGACTCAAGTCCAAGCGACAGTCTCCGCGGAATCAAAGAATGAAAAATCCGGACTAACCCTCGAACAGCAGGCCAAGGCCCGATATCTAGTGGGTATTGAATTCACCAAGGCTCGGAAATATGAAGATGCGGCCGCAGAATATCAGCAAGCTCTGATTTTGGATCCTAAGATGGCAGCCGCGTATCACGAGATAGGCTTTGCCTACCTGAA
>DATNJO010000064.1:0-3945 GCA_035603895.1 Pyrinomonadaceae bacterium | reverse complement strand
ACCATCGTACCGGGAATCAGTGGTGTATTTATCCGATGTACGATTACGCGCACGGGCAGTCAGATTCTATCGAGCGCGTTACGCACTCGATGTGTACCCTGGAGTTTGACAATAATCGTCCTCTATACAACTGGTTCATCGAACAGCTTGGCATATTTCCTTCGCGGCAGTACGAGTTTGACCGTCTGGCGCTCACCCACACACTGCTTAGTAAGCGCAAGCTGCTGAAGTTGGTTGAAGAAGGACACGTCGAAGGTTGGGACGATCCGCGTATGCCAACGCTCTCGGGGATGCGCCGGCGCGGTTACACTCCCGAAGCCATTCGCAGCTTCATCGGGAGTGTGGGTGTCTCGAAGACGAATGGCATTACTCAGTTGCAGCAACTCGAATACTTCCTGCGCCAACACTTGAATCAAATTGTTCCGCGAGTGATGTGCGTGCAGAAACCGTTGCGCGTGGTTATCGAAAACTATCCCGATGGCCAGGTGGAAGAAATGGACGCTATCAACAATCCGGAAGAAGCTTCGGCGGGAACCAGAAAGATTCCGTTTTCAAAGACGCTCTATATTGAAGAAGAGGATTTTCGTGAAGACCCGCCGAAGCAGTTTTACCGGCTCGCGCCTGGCCGCGAGGTGCGGCTTCGTTATGCTTACTTAATCACCTGCCAGGAAGTCATTAAAGACAGCGACGGCAGGGTTGTAGAACTCCGTTGCACTTACGACCCGGCTACGCGTGGCGGCAACACGCCTGATGGCCGAAAGGTAAAGTCGACTCTTCACTGGGTTTCAGCGGAGCACGCTTTACCAGCAAAGGTTCGTCTCTATGACAACCTTTTTCTTAAAGAGGATCCGAACGAGGTTGAAGAAGGACAAGATTTTACCGCGAACCTGAATCCCGATTCATTGCAGGTACTCGAGGATTGCAAAGTAGAACCGAGTTTACGAGACGCAGAACCCGGGACTAAGTATCAGTTTGAGCGTCTTGGTTATTATTGCGTCGACCGCGACTCGTCAGAGAAGTTGGTGTTCAATCGGACCATCGGCCTCCGCGACACGTGGGCCAAGATCGAAAAACGCGCAACGACCGGCAAGTGATATGGACAAAGTCTGTATCGTTTACACCGGTGGCACCATCGGGATGAAAGAGGTCGATGGCGTTTTCAGGCCCGCACTATCAGTCGATGAGTTTTTAGATATTGCGCCGGAACTCAAGCACTTCGTGGAAGTCGATCTGGTTGTGCTATCCAATAAGGACAGTACAAACATCACTCCGATTGATTGGTCGAACATAGCACAGGCGATTTACGAACGTCGCGACTCGAATTACAAGGGATTTGTTGTAACGCATGGAACCGATACCATGCATTTCACTTCTTCGGCCGTCGCGTTTGCGTTTGGCAAAGAACTGAATTTCCCGGTTGTGTTTACCGGAGCGCAAACGATTCCTGCTTTACTCGGCGGCGATGCGCGACGCAACTTGATCAATGCGTGTCGAGTGGCCCTTACTGAACTCGCCGAGGTCGTAATAAGCTTCGGAGACTACGTATTCAGGGCCTGTAGAACACAAAAGATTGAAGAAAGAAAATTCGCGGCCTTCGAATCTCCAGCCTTTCCTCCAGTGGCCTACATCACCGAAACGATCGACGTGCAGCCGCTCGCCTTCACGCAGTCGAACAAACAGTCCGCAGGCATGAACTCAACAACTTTCAAGCCTCACTTTGAAACCGGCATACTTCAAATCGAGCTTATTCCTGGTCTCGAGCCGGAACTGATCAGGGCGATGATTCAGACGGCATCGTGTAATGGTCTTATCCTTAAATCTTTTGGCGCGGGAAACGTTCCGACGCAAGGAGAGTTTTCGTTTCTTGAATTGATCGAAGAGGCTGTGCACCAGCGTGGAATACCGGTGATTCTTACCAGTCAATTCCCGGCAAATTCGACTGCCACAACCGCGTATGAACCTGGCGTGCGCGCGCGAGAGGCCGGCGCCATTCCGACAGGAAATATGACGAGCGCCGCGGCGGCTACAAAATTTCGCTGGGTCCTGGCGGAGGCAAAGAGCAGGGGACTACAAGCGCAGGAGAAGATGCGCTTTGTGGCAGAGTCGATGATGCACGTGTATATCGGTGAGATGAGTCAGTGACTCTCGGCCAACCACTCTAGCGGTCGCGGCTGAAAATTAAGTTCGCGTTTCGCCTTGGCATTTGATGCGCCTCGCATCTGCACTCCGTAATAAACCGAGTCCGCACCACCACTCTCTTTAAGCGCGTCCTCCACCGATACCTGCGGCGGTGCTGGAGCACTCAACCATTTTGCAAACGCAGGCAGCCACTCACGCACTGGTAAAGGTTGATCGTTCACGATCAGATACGTCCCCGGATTGCCTCGTTCCGCCGCTGCGACCGTTGCGATTGCCGCGTCTTCAATGCGTAACCACGACCAGACACCTTCGCCATTTCCGACAATCGCGAACTGTTGCTCGCGTATCTGCCGGGCGGCATCCCCATCAGGGTTGAACCACGTACGCGGTCCATAGAAGAAGCCATAACGCAGGGCAATACCTTCTATCTCGGGACTTCCCAGTAAGCGTTGCTCGATCTCTGCTACTACGCGGGCATCTGCTGAAACCCCAGGCGAGGCATCAACTGCGAGCGGGGTTTCTTCGTCTGCCAATCCAGGACCAGGAATCGCCCAAAATGCGATCGACTGCCTCAGATAACGACGCACACCCGCCGCTCGAGCTGCTGCCAACAAATTGGCGCCGCCTTCCAAGCGGATGCGAGTGTTGAACGGAGCGGCGGCTTTCATTGACTCACCGGTGTATGTTTTGGGCAGGGCCGTGAGTTGTTCGATCACGACTTCCGGCTTCGCACGACTGACAACGGCTTTGAGCGCATCGTGATCGAAGACATCCGCGAAAGCAGGTTCTATTCCTCGTTTCGCTAAATCCTGAGCTTGTTCTTGAGAACGAGTCAGGGCAACTACGGCGTGTCCTTTTGCGAGTAGTTCAGCCAGCAATGGACGCCCGATCACTCCCGTTCCTCCGGCAACAAAAATCTTCATGGGTCGCATACTCCTCAGTTTCTGAGATTATTACCGAAATCACAAAACGCTTATTTCACACCGTTGCGCACACTTTCCCCGGTTTGCACGATCGTGCTTGACACCCTTTGGCAGCCGTGATACCTGAATGGCACTTTGGTCCGTTACGCTGTCATTCTGCTCCTGTTAATAACTGCAACAACTCTGAGTGTTTCTGAAAACACTCGCGAGGGGTTTTCACTCGCGACCACTAACAGTCTTAAACCTCTGCAGGCTCGACTTCTCCAGACCATTCGTCCCGAAAACTGCCGGCGCGAACATCGCATCTTCACCGAGCAGCCACACATGGCAGGCTCGGTTCGCAACTACGAACTCGCGCAGCATGTGGCGAAGCAATGGAAAGATTACGGACTCGAGGATGTAGAACTCATCGAGCACCCTGTTTACCTCCCGTGGCCTGTTCGCTATGAAGCAACACTCGTCGGCTCAAACGAAAAGCTCTCTCTAAAAGAAGATCCGATTCCCCAGGACAAGGATTCTTATAACAAGGACGTCGGCATACCTTACTGTGCATACTCCGCTGATATCGACGTGACGGCGCCGGTGGTTTATGTCAACAGTGGTAACCCTGAAGACTACGACTTGCTAGCACAGCGAGGCGTTGACGTGCGAGGCAAGATTGCCCTCGCGCGATACTCGGTGCCTTACAGTTACCGAGGGTTCAAGGCTCTGACGGCCCAACGACGCGGAGTCGCTGCCTTACTTCTCTACTCCGATCCCGCAGATGATGGATTCAAGAAGGGTGACGTTTTCCCGTGGGGACCGTGGGGTCCGGAAAGTCATCTGCAAAGAGGCGGTATTGTCTACGACTTCAATTTGCCCGGCGATCCACGTACACCGGGCT
>DATNJO010000063.1:0-3222 GCA_035603895.1 Pyrinomonadaceae bacterium | reverse complement strand
AAGCAGTCTTCTTGTTGATCGTCTCCACTGGCTGGGTCGGAAACAGGATCGAGAACTTCCCGCCCTCGGGCGCAAACGTGATCCAGCCGTGAGGATCAGTTTGCGAAATCTGCGCCGTCACGTTGGTGAACAATATCAATGCGAGTGGAAACGCGAAGATTAGTTTGCGCATAGTGGGGTTAAGATAATCCTAAAACGCCCGCCTGGCGAGGTGCGACGATCTCGTTATCTCTGATCACCTCGTTATTTCGAACTACGACTTCGCGCGTGGTCACCGGTTCTTCGATCACTCGCGCCGTGTGAACGGGACTCAAAGCGTAGCGCAGCAACACTAGTTCGTCGTGAATACCAAAGAGTACGACCCACAACTCACACGCAACGCGCCAGACGATATTGCCCACGATCAGGATGGCGGCGCCGAACGCGACGTAGCGCCAGCCCAAAGTGCGAGCGATCGTCGCATCGTTCAATTGCAGTCCGGCCCAGACCATTAGACCAATACCCGCAGCAGTCAGCAGCAGGAAGCCGAGAAAGTAGACCACCTTCACAAACGACGTTGTGATCATCCGCTCGAATGAAAAGTAAGCGCCCATCTGAGTTCTCCTCGTGTTGATTTTGCTTAGGTTTGATGACGAGGTTAGACGAGCGGCGGCGACTTTTTAATCTCGCTTTCGCGATATTTTCCTTATAAATCGTGCGCTTGCAGGAGTGCCAACTCGATTTGCGCCTGCTCCCGCATGACGCGGTCGCCAAGATCGGTGGTTGAAATCGTTGGGTACTGGCGACCGGTGACTTTCAAACAATCTGCGGCGATCAAAGCATCGATGTAAATCTCTAACTCATCATGTGCCATGTCTCTGAGTAAACCGTAAGTCGATAACTCGTTGAGCCGCGCTTTAACAATCTGCTTGGCGGCAGAGCCCCGCAACGTACCTGCCAGCAGTTTCTTGCCGAACCGGCCGTTCATTCGTTTGGCGCAGGCAAGTATCTTACGCACGCGCAGCAGTTCATCATCCGTCAAAGTCCGTGGGCCTGAATCTGCTTTAAATGTTTTTTCCTCAGGGAGCTCACGGATGCGAACTTCAGTGGTTGGCCGGCAGTTTCCACACGTACCACACTCCCGCGTGCGATTCCGATCGCCGAAGTATTTGAGGATGTGCGAGCGATAACACTCTTCGGTGTAGCAGAACTCGATCAGTTCGCGCAGTTTGCGTCTTTCAAGGTCTGCTCGTCCCGACACGTGCCGCGGATCGACGCGCAGCGGAGAAGGGTCGAGCATGACAATCGTGCGGCTCTGTCGTCTGCCGTTCTCGGCACGATTGGCTGCGGTGCGTTCGATGTGTCCGGCGCGTTCGAGCAGGTAGAGCGCCGAATTGATCGCCAGTTCGTTTTTCTCTCCCGCCAGATGCGCGAGCTCCGACGTCGAGAGTTGGATCTGCTTCAGCTCAGTACGTAGTAGCGCGTTGTAAACGCTCTTGACCAGCGCGAGATCCGGATACGAGCCTTCGATGAAGAAATCGTGCGTGTTCTTGTCTGCGTAGTTGAAGAGGAGAACACATGTTGATGGGAGTCCGTCGCGGCCGGCGCGCCCGATCTCCTGGTAATAAGCTTCGATCGAGCCAGGCATCTGGTAGTGGGCCACGAAGCGTATGTCGCTTTTGTCGATACCCATGCCAAAGGCATTGGTCGCCACGATCATCTGCGTGCGGCTGTTCATGAAGTCTTCCTGCGCGCGCACGCGCACGGCGTCGCTCATGCCGGCGTGATAAGTCGAAACGCTCATGCCGGCGCGCTTCAACTCTCGCCCAACTTCTTCGACGGCTTTTCGCGTGGAGGCATAGATGATGCCGGAACCGTCATGCGATTGGGACAGGCGCTTGATACGAGTGATCTTTTCTTTCACCTTTTCCGTGTGCACGACTTCGATCCGCAGGTTGGGACGATCGAACCCGCTGACAAACGTCTGCGGTTTTTCCAGGCCGAGTTGTTGAACGATGTCGGAACGAACATAAGGCGTTGCGGTGGCAGTGAGTGCGAGTGTGCGAATGTTGCCGAGCGAACGGATGACGTGTTTAAGCCGGAGATAGTCCGGGCGAAAGTCGTGACCCCACGTTGAAATGCAATGAGCCTCGTCGACAGCGAAAAGCGAGATCGGAATCGATTGCAGTGCGGCGTTGAAACGGCTGCTGCGAAAACGTTCGGGGGCAATATAGACGAGTTTGTGTTCGCGGCGGCGCAACGACTCGATCCGTGCGCGCTGTTCCGCTTCGGGTATCGAGCTGTTGACGAAAGTTGCAGGCAGGCCGCGAGCCTGCAGCGCGTCAACCTGATCTTTCATCAGCGCGATGAGTGGCGAGACGACGAGGGTGACGCCGTCGAGGATCATCGCCGGCAATTGATAGCAGAGTGATTTACCGCTGCCGGTCGGCATCACGACGACGACGTCTTTGCCCGCCAGGATCGATTCGATCACTTCACGTTGGCCTTCGCGGAAGTCGTCGAAGCCGAAGTGCGTGCGAAGGGAAGTGACTGCGTCTGAGAGAGAATGCATGTCTTAGAGTTTCGAATGCGGCTGATAACTCGGGGCACATGTTAACAGGCGACGCAGTGTTTCGGGGATTGGGCGCGTTGGTTTTGAAGTCTGCGTTGTTGTTGTGGGTGTTGGTGCAGCCGTTTTCGGCGCGCGAGATTGCGTTGGTGTTGCTCGGTGCCGGTGCGGGCGCTGTGCCGCGGAAGCAGCTTGCGGTTGAGCCGTAGCCGACGAGATCGACGATGTTTGGATCGGTGGGGCATGTGCCTGAGAGTGGCGTGGTGGATTTTACGAGTGCGACTTTGCCGGCGGTGGCGGCCATGGCGATCGTGCCGGTTGCGTCGGGTGTTGGGAGTAGTGATCCGTTGTTGCCGCCGGAGGCTTGTTGGACCAGGTAGTACTGGCCGGGTTGGAGAACGATTGGGGTGAGTGGGGTAACGGACCAGGTTGAAGCGGTAGCGCTGGCGTACTGGACCGACCACCCGCTGAGATTTATTGGTGTGGTGCCGCGGTTGAATATTTCGATGAAGTCGTTTCGGAATGGGGCGTTTGCGTTCCCGCCTCCGCCGAAGAGTTGTGAGATCACGACCTGTGGGGGTGTGTCGGGTGTCGGCGATGGCGTTGGTGTCGCTGTTGGAGTAGGGCTCGGAGTTGGCGAGACCGTTGGGGAGGGGATTGGTGTCGCTGTTGGG
>DATNJO010000062.1:0-3958 GCA_035603895.1 Pyrinomonadaceae bacterium | reverse complement strand
CGCACGAGCGCCGTGGCCAAGCCGCGCCGAACGCGCGCGATGAAGACGGCATGGACCGAAGCCGCCTGGCACGACTATCTGCACTGGAGCCAGGCGGATTGAGGAATTTCAGCGTAGCGAAGCGTTGGGACGGCGCGAATTTCTTCTAGTGTCCGTTCGAGAACCAGAACGTTGATATGGGATAACGACAGCGTCCTAAGGCTTTTCATCGTCCCTTTTTCCGATGTCGATAAACATCGGTAGAGCTATGGCCTGGGGCTTGGGCGCACCTATCACCGTATGCGACGCTGTTTCAATCTGTTCGAGAGGCATACCGATCGCTTTCTCCGTCAGCTGGGCAACGAGTCCATACAGAACGTTGTGTACGTGGAGATTTGCCTCGTTTAGATTATCGAGAGCAATCGTGCTGCCTGCAGCCATCCGTTCGCTCTCGCTCATCGACGATGTGTCGATGGCTCTGTCGGCAATCGTTGCAAAGACAGCACGAAATACCAGCACTGATCCAAGATAGTAACACGCGTTGGCGGGGTGCTCGGCAATGTAAACCCTGCTTTCCTGCTCCGTGAGCGCGCCCACAGCTTGGTCTAGATTTACCTTGTCATAGTGAAACCCCGTCTTGTCGCGGATCGTACGAAGAGCTGTGTCTTTAAGAGGCTCGATGCCAAAATAATCCTTCAGCCAGGCAAGGTCCTTTTTGTGAGCATCAGTCAAGGCCGCGATGGCGGGATCTTCAGGGCTGGATTTTAGGAAACGTTCCACCAGCATGTTCCACGTCTCGAACAGCTTGCCCGTCAGCAACTGCATGACCGTCCACATCTGAACGCCATGCACATCGTCATGAAGCTCGCCTTCTCCCACGTCGTTTAGCGAAAACATCAAAAGCCGGTTCAGTACCACCAACTCATTGTGCGCATGCATGCAACCAACCAGTTGATTGCGCAGGCGGTTCGGCGATTTCTTGATCGCATCGGGGTCGATCTGAAGCTTGATGATGTGAAAATCTCTGCTCATAGCGGTTCGACGGTCCAGAATCCTGCGGAAAAAATTGCAAATGGCCCGCCACCGGCGGTAGATCATTAATATAGCTTCTCTTGCATGTTCCAGATATGTTCTCATCCGTCAATTCCAGTCGAAACCGATTCGTTGTCAAACCCTACGCAGGGACGCTTATCTGTGGATCGCGAGTTCAAAATGGCGATCGAGGCAGGCGAGCTAAACCGCTCGACGATGGAGCTTGTTCGCAACTGGTGTTCGCATGTGCGCGTGAAAAAGTTTGGCGGCACGGGTATGATCGAGCAGATGACCGGACTTCCCATCGGAAATCATGGTCTGGAGTGCGACCATGCTACGGCAGGGGGCATGTACACATGGGACCTACGCGAGAGCGCGCTCGATTTTTATGACCGTAATTGCGTTGATTGCAAGAAGCGAAAACCCGTAGGCGTTCCAAATCTTTCAAGTCTGATCAAAGAACGAGCCGACCAGCGGGCAGTAGAAGCTAAAAGAGTTGCCGCTGCGCTATCGAAAGCTGCTGAGGAACGTGATGCGCGCCGGCTGACCCGTTCGCGCTTGCGCGAGGGATTAGGCCCGCTTTCCAGCACGATCATCGATCATATTGATGAATTCGACGACCAGCGCGATCAAGAGCACCGCGACCGGCTTTGTGAAAGCGCGCGGATGGCGCCGGAGCACTTCCTGGCTCCCGTGGTAGCATATATCTTTGAGTTGACTGAACGAGAGCCGTGGTTCGTCGAAGCTGGTCTTACGATTCTAGATCATGTAATCGCGGATCCTGCGCGCATTGCTCGCCTGGCTCTGGCTCCGATGGGCAAGGTACGGCAGCCTATCGATACCCATGCGCACGTATTGTCGAGCAGGCTGCCGCACGTCGATGCGGCGCAGATACCGGATGCCTTGCCTGCCATCATTGAGCTTGCCAATCCCTTTGACGAATTACCATTTCGGCGTGACCGCACGCCGGTCGCCAAGCCAGAGTTGTTGCAAGGCCTTTGGGCGATTTATCCAGCGGCTGTTCGTGAAGGGTTGGACCGTCTCCTGTCCTCGCGCCGTCACTATGAGGTTGAATTGGCGGCGCGGGGCTTACTTGCTTTGCATGAGCGCGATCCCGCCGTATTGAAGCACTTCCAGCGGGCCATGGTGTCGAAGTTCTCTCGCGCAGAATTGCTGCTCGACGATTTCGACGAGTATCGTAGCACCTTCCGGTACCTGCGGGATGCGCTTGTCATGGCTTTTAAACAATGGCCGGACGAGATCGATGCGCTTGTGCAGGAATACATCTTGGCGTCGGACAAAAAAAGCAAGGAGCGCGCTTATAAAATTTATGAAGTGGCGCTTCGTGGTGGCCGTCACGATGATCCACCAATCCCTCCGGAGTCGCGCGTTCACCGCATTTCGTTTCAGCGACTCTTGTGGGCCGCGACGACCGAAGAAAGCAAAGAAATACTGCGCTGTGCCCAAGAAATGCTTCGCGGACAGCCCTATGAAATGGTTGAAATTGCGCGAGCTGAAATCGATGGGCTCATAGGTGCCGTGTTGCTGCTGGACGACCGACTGCGCCGCCACGACGAAGCACTGGCTCCGAAGGCTGAAAACTTTTTAGAGACACTTGAACGAAGCAACCGGCGCAGCACGATAGTTTATCTGATGAAGTCGTTGATCGAATGGGCGAGTATCGCTGCAAAGGACGATCCAGTATTGATGAAGAAGGTTGTGGCGTTGTTTAACCAAATTCCGGAAGGCCGCAATGATCTAAAAGGTATTGCTCTCGGGTGCATTGAACATTTGAGCGGCACGGTCGAAGGTCTCAAACTGGTATTGCCGCATCTCTACTATGGACTGGTCGGTCCGTCAGCGCTTGTGAGGGCGTACGCCGCTGACGCGCTCGGTGAAATGCCGCACCAAAACATTCCTCCGCTGGTCTTCGAGGCGTTTTCCGTTCTTCTGTGGGACCAGTATAATGTCGTACACCACGCTGCTGTTCGCGCGCTTGATCGCTTCCACTTGCCGGAAGATTTGCGCGGGCGTGCCTCTCAGGCGCTGCTGAATTTGGTGAAATACTACTCGCAAAAATCGAACGAGGATCATTTTCTCGTCGATTGTATTGGCGAGTTGGCCTACGAGCTACGGCGGCTGGGCAAAGTGAACGGCAAGGTCGGGCAGTACCTGGTGAAGGTGTTGCTCAATGTCGATCCCCTTTATCTCAAGAGTGAAATACGCTCGCTCGGTCGGTCCCTCGGTCAAACCGAAGGATTTGCTGACGTGTTGATCAAACTCATTCCGCATGTGGACGACCAGGGTCATCGGCGTGACGACGAACTCGCCCTTCTTGTGGAATTGCCGGACGCGGCGATCCTGTCGCGAAGAACGGCATTTGAAAAACTTGGCAGGGAATTGGCGCCTGAGCGGCCATGGCTTGCCGCTTATATTGTTGAAGCACTGGCGCGCGTTGGAGCATGGCGTGAAGCCCGTACAGTTGCAGACGCAGGTTCGAGTGAACTAGAGCCAACAGTTTATAATGAATCGCGGCGAATATACATGACGTTCATCAGGATCACGGTGGCATTTGAAGAAGCGATTGCGGAAGGTCGTAGCGGTGATCTTGAAGCGCTGACGGAGCAATGGGAGGAAAACATCGAGAGGCAAAAGGAGTTTAACGCTGATGTCGAAAGACGTAATTCTCGATCAAGTTTTCCCCGTTCGCTCTAAGGCGGTCCTGGCCTTGCGGGCGGCGGCGTCGAGCGCAGACGCGGAAACATTTCAGGCTCTTGTGAGTGAGGTGAACAACCTTGCCGCAGCATTTGGACGTGCGCCTGCCGCCAAGCGATGGCATGCATTGGCATCGGCGCTGGAGATCACGCGACTGCTGATCGAATGGGAACACGCATCGCTCACTGCCGCAATCGATCCAGATCGCTTTTTGCGGGCGGCGCGATTGCGA
>DATNJO010000061.1:0-11814 GCA_035603895.1 Pyrinomonadaceae bacterium | reverse complement strand
GGTTTGACTGAGCCTCGTTGATATCAACGCCGTCAAGGGTCACAGTACTTTGGTCACTGCGAGCTCCCGCGACATAACCTTCGCGTGTAGATCCAGGCTGGAGGGTCAGCAGTGCGTTGACGTCTCGTGCCTCGAGCGGGAGCTGAGTAATCTGCTGGGACACGAAGTTGTTTCCGAGACTCGCATCCTGGGTGTTGACTAGAGAGTCGGCGCCACTCGCGGTAACAGTTACGGCCTCGTTGACGTTGCCCACCTGGAGCTGGATGTTTGCCTCGGTCGGTTTAGCGACCAGGGCTTGAACGAGGTTGACAATCGCCTTATTAAAACCTGTCGCACTCACTTCAAGCGTGTAGGTGTCGGGCGGTATGGGGTTAAAAGCGAATGCACCACTTTCATTTGTGGTTTGGGTGCGGGTAAAACTCTTAGCAGGATTGGTAAGAACAACCGTTGCCCCCGGCAAGACATTTCCCTGAGGGTCGGTTACCGTCCCAGTGACCGTGGAAGTACCGGTTTGCGCAGTTACGCAGAGCCCGATAGCCACCATAAACAGTGCGGCCATCGTAAGGCTGCTCAAACGTCTCAAAATTCCTTGCGTCATTAATATCCTCCGTGCTGAAACTTATGAATAGAGAGCTTCGGGTCAAATCAAAGCGGGCACTACTCAAGCGCCGCATTCACGCGCTGCGAGCTCATCGTTCGCAGACCAATTCGCAATGCCGTCAAGTGTCGGAGCAGGAGACGTACGAATCCTCGCCGAGCAATACAACGCCGGCCTTTCAGCCGTCTTCAATTTTTTAGAAATCGTTAAGGTCTATGGAGCTTGGCAGATAACACAAAACCCAATGATCTTGGTTCATTTATTTCTATATTGTTTCCGTTTTCGAAGATCGAGATTGTCGCCGGGCTGAAGAAGCTGAATCAGCAAGCCGCCATTATTCTTTCCTGGGACCACCGTCATCACCTGCCGCGATCCGACAACGTGGCCGTATCTATTATCAGTTACAAGGAGGGCGGTGTCCTCGTCGATGCCGATCCCGAATTTTTGTCCACTTAGAAGGATCAGACCGAAAAGCCTGTTTTGACGTTGCCGCTTAATGAAATGCTGGTCCACGATAACGTCATCGGGAAGCAGTCCGAGGCCAGCACTTGTTTCCACCTTCTTGCCGTCAATCACTGTGAAATCCCCCTCGCCCGTGATCATCTGCTTCGACATGATGGCGGCCCCGGCGCTTGTTCCGCCAAAGACGATGCCTTTTTCGTATCGCTCCTTTAACGCGTGGACGAGCGATTCGTCCTTCAGCACCTCCATAGTCTTCACTTGGTCGCCCCCAGTGAAAAAGACGCCGGTGGCATCGTTCAACTGAGATAGAAAGGCGCTTTTCTTTTCCGCCGTAAGCGGGGCCACCGGTGCGAGCACGATCGCCTGCAGACCAAGCTCGACGAAGTCTTTTCGGAGATACTCGAAACTGGATTCGGGTTCCGATGTCGCCCAGGGGATCACCAATATCTTCCCCGTTCTGCCACCTGCCCATTCCACGAATTTGCTCATTGCGGCCTGCGGACGTTTTCCGCCCCCGACCACGACTAGTCGCTGTTGTGCGGCGATTGTTAAATTCATCGCGAGCAACAGCGTGCAGACGATGGCGAACCTTATCTTTCGAGATTGGTATCGATCCTTGACGAAAGGTTTTTGTCTCTTAACTGAATCCATATTTGACAGCGTTGTTATCTATCTTCGATCAAGGACCAGTCGGAAGCCGGTGTAGTTCAACTGCGAACGCCGCACTGCGACACGTGGGTCCGCGGGCTGGTCTGCACTCCCGCCGACAATCTTTTCCTCCCCGGCAACGACCGCCCATTCCGCTACGTTGCCGCCGAGATCGAACACCAATTCTCCCGCTCCAACACCCTTGAAACTGCCGACCTGCTTAACGAGCGGTGCGGTCCCCGGGAGTTCGGCAATCGTATCCGCAAGTCGGGCGGCATCATCCGGGTTCAGGGCGTAACTCGCCCAAAAGTCGAGAGTGTTTTCGGAGGCACTTCCGGAGTCGTATAACTGATCGACTTCTTCGTCCTCAGGCAGGCGGTACTTGGTTCCGGTCAGTTTGCTCAACCATTCGGCGTACTCCTTCGCTTGCCGAAAAGTAATCCCAATAGCCGGATAGTTCGCGGTATCGGTCTCAAACTTGTAGCTCCGATCGAACTCAGCGAATTGTGCTCGGGTAATCTCGAACCGACCAACTTGCATACCTTTGTACTCCACCATCTCAGGGATTAGCGTACTACCCGCTATCACACCAAAATGGGGGCCGGCCCGTTTGATGTTCCTTGACTTTAACGCTACGGCGAGGGGTGAGTCTGGTTTGAGGGATTCGTTGACGGGTTTATACGTTTGGAAAAGATATTTGTCAAACCATGCGAGTTCTTCCTCGATCTTTCGACGCTGGAATGACAGCTTTCGCAGGCTATGCCCAGTGTCGGGGAACATTACGAACTTAACATCGGTTTTGCCCGCTTGTTGCAGCGCTCGATAATGCATCCAACCCTGACTCGCGGAGACGGTGCGGTCGTCCTCGCCGAAAAATATGATAGTCGGGGTCCGGACGCGGTCAAGTTTGTAGAATGGAGACTTTTCCACGTAACGTTGCGGATCTTCCAGCGGGGATTTACCAAAATAATAGTTATTGAACGAGGCCCCGAAGTAAGCGGTCGCCCAATCGCCCGCCCATTCCACTGTACCCGCCCCCGCTCCAGCTGCCTTGTATCTGGTCGTTCGAGTAGTGAGGGCGATCGTCAAAAGCGAACCGTTCGACCACCCCAACAGGCCGAGCTTGTCTGGATCCACGAGACCGCGCCCGATGAGGTAATCGACCCCTTTCTCGATGTCCACGATCTCCAGGTCATAGTATTTCCCCCCGGCGATGGATTCGACCCACTTGAGGCCGTAATTGGAACTTCCATGGTAGTTCGGCGCAAAAACGAATGCCCCGCGCTGGTTATAAAGATTGTGCGGGTAGTGCCAGGTTTCCTTCCACGCGTCGTAGTCGACGAGGGTGGGTCCGCCATGGATCATTACTACGAGTGGGTACCGCTTGCCCGCGACGTAGTCGTGCGGGTAATACAGGATTCCTTCAACCTCCTCGTTCAACGCCCCACGCCAGCGCACCAATTCCGTCCGCGCGATGTTGCGCTCCTCGATCTGCCTGTTGATGCGGGTCAGTTGGACGGGCGATTCAATCCGGTCTCCTACGAGTCGAGCTCGATACCATTGAGTCGGCTTGCTCGCTGTCGAATGGTTATAAAGAAGTGTGTTTCCGTCGCTGCCAAGGATGAGGTCGAAGATGTTCTCCGCGTGCTCGCCGATTAGAAACCTCCTAACCCATCGACCGCCCTCGTAGGAGAAACGAGCGGGCTTATTGCGCGCGCCGTTCGCCAGAAGGCCGATGAACCCGTCGCCGGTCGTAACGAATCCCCCAGTGAGACCCCGCTCCCAGTCCAGATCCACTTTTGTCACTCGACCCGTCTGCAGGTCAAAATGGTGCATTTCGACCAGCACTCCCCAACGATATTTGGTGTCCTGCTTGAAACCGTTCGTGAAGAAGAATCCGTCACCCTTGGGAGACCATTTCGCGTCGCGGAGGTTGAAGTGAGGTTCTTTTAGAATCCGGGTTCGAGTTCCCGAGGAAAGGTCGTATAAAAAAACGAAAGGTTTGTCGCGGTTGTCATACTCGTACCGCAACGCCTGGTCGTGTACGGTCAACGCTCGCCGTCCGTCGGGGGACAGTGCAAAGCTCGAGATGCGGTCGGTATTGTCCGTAAGCCGCATAACCTTACCGGCCTTTACGGAAAACCGGAACAAGCGAACCGGGGGCTCATGCTCCTCGTCTTCGATAACGACTGATTTGTCGTTCCGCTTGACCGTGTTTTCATAAAGAGTCGGTTCCTCTTTCGCGGAAAACACGATCGTATCGGCGTCAACCCAGGCGTAGTCGGAAACCGCACGACTGAAACCACTCGCTCGCCATGGCTCGCCGCCGAACGGGCTGATCAGCCACAATTGCTCCGTTGCGGCCTCCTTGGGGAGACTCGGACTGTTCCTTTCCGTCAAGAAGGCGATCAATTGCCCGTCAGGAGACCACTTAGGGGACGAGCCACCGGCGCGGGTGAGCTGTACCTCTTTCCCGTCCTTCAGGTTCGAAAGGATCAAGTTGGAAACGACCTTGTCGCCCTCTTTGTCCGGGGTGGATTTCACCCAGATGGCCCATTGATTGTCCGGTGATATTTGGAACCCGGACGCTTGCTCAGCCATCACGACGTCGTCGCTGGTCCATGGCGCCATCGAACTTCGCGGTGCTTTGTCACCGGAGATATGCTCGATCTTTTGAGCGTGAGTTACCCCAATCCACACGACAATCGCGCAGATTATTATCGCAAGCCGTCTGCTCATCTCGAATCTTTTGTCCTGATTATTCCGCGTCGGGTTTTTAGGGAGCGGGTGTGAAAAATGAATTCGGAATTCCAACTTCGACTACTTTTCCTTGTTAAGACTGCATTATGTTCGAAGGGGGTATTCGTATGTCAAATCCAGTGTAGTCGAACGGAACGATCAGGTTGAAAGTGATCCACAGACGATCGCCTTAGCGTCGCTTCACTAGTCAGACGCCTTTTGCCAGCAAGGATTCAAAACCTAAACTCTTCAGCGGCTGCTTGCCACGCTCCAGAGCAGGGAACCGCAATCGTCATTCATCAGTCACGATCGGACCACGATGCTGCTGTTTGCAACTACATCACGGTTCCGCATTGGGCGTGCTCCTTCGCAGCGGAAGAGATGACCGCGATGTATCGCCCGTCACTAGTCTCAAGGTACCCTTCCACTCCACTCAGTTGAGGCTCCTGAACTGCGACCCTGAGCTTCTCCGCAATAAGTTTCGGGTCACTCTTTTTCAAAACTAGTTTTAATCTCTCTTGCTTGTCTAAAGGTCCAATCGCTGAGTGAAGACAATGAGCGCAATCGCTATTTCAGTGATGCGGAAGAAAGACGATTGCTTGACGTACTTCAAGGACGACGAAAGCACCTTCGTTCGATCGTGTTGATTGACCTACAGACCGGCTTACGCAAGCAAGAGATTCTTAGCTTGCGCTGGCAGAACGTCGATTTCGAATGGGATGTTATTCATGTTATGAACTTGCGCCGAGAACGAACCAAGTCAGGCCGCAGCCGTTCTGTGCCACTCACATCAATCGCACGAGAAGAACTTTTGGCGTTACACAAGGAATCCGGCTGGAGCGAGTATGTCTTTGTCAGCAGCAAGACCTTTAAGCCGCTGACTGACGTTAAGAAGGCATTCACAAGTGCTCTGCGTAAGGCTGGAATCGAAGATTTCCATTTCCACGATCTGCGCCACACTTGCGCGACGCGGCTTGGTGATCGTGGAGCCAGCGCTTTCGAGATCGCTCAAATCATGGGATGGTCAGACATTCGCATGGCAATGCGCTACACGCACGCTACAGGAGACGGCATTCGCCGTGCGATGCAGTTACTAACTGGAGTGGGGAACGGTAAGGTTGTGCAGCTTCAAACTGGACCGACACAAGAGTCCCCACATTAAACGGGAACGGGCAGCATGCGCTGCCCGTAAGTGCTTGATTTGATTGGTCGGGGCGAGAGGATTCGAACCTCCGACCTCACGGTCCCGAATGAAGGGAAGTAGGAAAAATTAACAAATTGATTTGAATCGAGTTGCACCACGAGCAAAATCAAGGGTTTTTGCAGTTGTGACATCTGGTCCCATCGGTTATCAGTCGCCTTCCGTTTATTCCCGCCACAATCTGCCACAACGAATTTTTGGCTACTCGTTCTCCGTAAAAACCAGCCAAGATTTACACGGACTAATTTACGGGATGTGGCCACTAGAAGCAGAATGTAACCATCGGGATCGTGAAGGTAGAACTGCTTCGAGTCCAGGCCGCGATCCGCGGTTCCTAAACATCGCGATAGAAACGAACAGTCGTAGGCATGTCGAATACTTTGTAGCAGCGCACTCACGTTATACAGCGATGCGCAAGGGACGCGGCCAAACAGTAAAGCCGACACCGCGCCGATCACTATCCCGATGGCGGTCAGCTTTAAGCCGTCGCATCGAGCTAAACCGCTCGTCGAACTTCACCGTTTCGGTTGTTACTGCGCCCGATTGGTCCGCTCTGCGATGAACGCGTCGACAATTACGGTGACACTACTGCGTTGCTCCTCAATCGTGCACCTCGGCGCAAGAACCAACCGCTCACGGTTTTTGGGCAACAAATCAATATGTGCTGGACTACTGAAGTTGCGATGTGTCGAGGCGCAAGTATGTCATGCCACGCAGGTCGAGGAACGCGCGCTCGCCAATACTCACTAGACGAAGCAATACTTCATCGCAAACCGCGCAGCGCGCTACGATTCCGGGACACTTCACATACAGATGCGCCTCAGCAAAATGCTTCGTGGCGCCGCAGTGCATACAACATCCTTCTGCGGTGGTCATATCCATCACGAATATTTTGCTCAATTCACCGGCGGCGGCGTTGCCGTCAAGGTAGTCGTAATCATGTGAATTCATCGCTGTTCTCCTGTTGGACCAAAACGCTCCGTCCTGATCCTGTCAGGGCTGTAGCCTGAAGCTATAAGAAGGTTAGAAGCCCTTTCAACGAACGACGTCGGACCGCAAACGTAGCAAGTCGGGCCAGCGGTTGATGACCAACTGGTATTCGCAATCAGACTGGCGTCGATACGGCCGGGCGCTCGCGGCCAATCCTTCGGAGCAGAGCGTGTGTACGCGTACGTAAGGGCCACACCGCGATCATTTTCCGACAGAACGCGTAATTCGTCGCTATACAAAACCGCTTCGGGTTCACGCACGGAATACAACAATCGAAACGGCGCGGCACAGCCCGCTGACTGACGCGAGCGGATCATAGCCATCAACGGCACGAGGCCGGCACCACCTGCCAGCAGTTGGATCGGCTCAGTTTGTTGCGGTTGCCACACGAACCAGCCGCCGACCGGACCTTTTATCTCCATTTGATCGCCGACTCTGAGCTCCTGTGTGAGATAGGGTGAGACTTCGCCGTTAGGGAGTCGTTCGACGGTTAGTTCAACGCGCATCCCGGAATTTGGCGCATTGGCGATCGAGTACGATCTAGCCGCCGAATAACCATCCGTGGCAGTCAGGCGCACGTCAACGTGTTGGCCTGCAAGGTGACCCGGCCAATCGGGAACTTCCATTGTGATCGTCCGCGCCGTCGCTGTTTCGTCGCGAACGGCAACGACGGTTGCCGTACGCCACATCAGTTGCCCTGATAACGCTGCTCTCGCCAAGGGTCCCCATAATTATTGTAGCCAAGGCTTTCCCAAAAACCGGGACGATCCTTGTCCATCAACGTAATGCCTCGCACCCACTTTGCGCTCTTCCATAAATAAAGATGCGGCACAAGCAGTCGAGCCGGGCCGCCGTGTTCGGGCGCAAGATCTTCATCGTCAAACTTGAAAGCGATCCACGCCTGCTTGTTCATGAGATCGGCCAGTGGCAGATTTGTTGTGTAGCCGCCGTACGAATTCGCTAGCGCGTATTGAGCATTCGTTTTTACGTCTGCAAGCAGCGTATCCAGGGAAACACCTTCCCAGGACGTGCCGAGCTTGGACCAGCGTGTCACGCAATGCAGATCAACCGTAAAGTTCTCGGCCGGCAAATTGTGAAACGACTTCCAATCCCACCGCCGCAAAACGTTGGTACCGTCGTCGATCGAGAATTCCCATTTGTCCAGTGACACGCGTGGCGTTGGTCCGGCAGACAGGACGGGGAAATCAGTCGTGAGGTACTGTCCGGGTGGTAGTTTAACATCTGCCTCGGTGCGTCGACCGGCAAAGCCTCTTGAAATGATCGGCATAGCACTACTCCGCTTGTTGAATGAAACAATGCATTTATCTTCGTCTCACTCGAACTATACGCCGCGAATTAAGTCGTGCCAATAAACGTAAGTTTATAGTCGTACCAGCTCAGGCACGCAGGCGGTGTGACTAAAAATTGGTACATTTGGAATTCATTTACACAAAAATAAGTTTAGTTTGCGATTTAGCGAGCCCCATTGCAGCATAGCTTTTGCAGACCAACTAAATAGGTTCAGGACTGTGCGTGTGCCCAGATGACGCACCTGGATTATTTTTGGATCATTCATCCCCCACGGGATCCGCTACCGCTCGCCTACCAGCAAAACGAGCAACGATGGCGAACCGCGTTCGAGAACTCAGCCATCAGCATGATGATGGCTGATTTTGCGGGTCGCATCTTCGCGGCGAACCGGGCGTTCCGCAACTTCCTGGGCTATACCGAATCGGAGCTGTACAGCCGGACCTTCCTCGACGTTACCTACGAAGAAGATCGAAAAACTAACCTGGAGTTGGTAAGAGAACTCGCGGAAGGCACGCGGCAACACTTCCAAATCGAGAAGCGCTACTATCGCAAAGGTGGCACTCTGGTTTGGGCTCGCGCCAACGTTGTGATCGTTCCCGGCACCGGAGATCTTGCGCCCTTCTGGTTGAACGTCGTCGAGGACATTACAGCGCAAAAAGAGGCACAACAGGCTTTGCGAAAGACGGAAGCGGAGCTTGCGCGGGTTTCAAACCTAACAACCCTGGGCGAACTGGCGGCGTCCATCGCGCATGAGATCAACCAACCGCTCACCGCGGTCACGAATAACAGCAACGCGTGCCTAAGACTGCTCGCCAGTCATCGTCTCCAACCCGAAGTCCTGCATCGAACTCTCAAAGAAATAGTAACGGACGCTAGTCGTGCGAGTGCCGTTGTAGCTCGTTTGCGCGCCGCCATCATGAAAGAGCCTGCCGAAAAGCTCGAACTGGAAATAAACGACTTGATTGAAGAGGTGCTGGGCCAGACAGGCCCTGAACTCGAGAAGAATGGAATTTTGCTCGAGTGCCGATTGACGAACGCTCTACCGCTCGTGTTAGGCGACCGCGTTCAGTTGCAACAGGTGTTGCTAAATCTAATCACGAACGCCATTGAAGCGATGGCTCCCGTTGCTAATCGACCTCGCTTGCTCGTCGTGGAATTCGGCATCAGCGAATTGGAAAGCGTCTTGATTGTGATACGCGACTCCGGCATCGGCCTTGGTTCAGACGGCGCTCGCATCTTCGCTCCATTCTTTACGACAAAGGCCAATGGTATGGGCATGGGTTTGCCTATCAGCCGCTCCATTGCGGAAGGTTTCGGTGGCCGGCTCTGGGCCAAACCTAATTTCCCCCACGGTGCTGTATTTTCGTTCACCTTGCCGACCACGGGCCGGAGTTTTGCATGAGTGCTCAACCGCTCGTGTTTATCGTAGATGATGATCCGTCGATACGTTCTACGCTCACGTTTCTCCTCAATAGCGTGGGTCTCAAGGTGGAGAGCTTTGACTCGGCTGACGGTTTCCTGCAGAGAAGACTACCGGATGCGCCCAGTTGCCTGGTGCTGGATGTCAGACTACCGGACTTAAGCGGCCTCGATTTTCAGCGCGAGCTGGCGGCGAGAAACATTCGCATTCCAGTCATCTTTGTCACCGGTCATGGTGACATTCCAATGAGCGTGCGCGCCATGAAGAACGGAGCGGTGGAATTCCTTACCAAGCCATTTCGCGACCAGGATCTACTTGATGCGATTCGCGTCGCACTGGAGCGAGATCGTTACCAGCGGGAAGAAGAGAAGGAAGTAGCTGAACTGCGCAAGCGCTTCGAATCACTGACTCCTCGCGAGCGGGAAGTGATCTCAATGGTTGTCTCGGGCATGCTTAATAAGCACGTTGCTGTTCAACTGGGAACCGCGGAAAATACCGTGAAGGTCCATCGCAGCCGAGCAATGGAGAAGATGCACGCGCAATCTCTTCCTGACCTTGTAAGAATGATCGAGAAGCTGACGCACTCCTGAGAAAAGCGCTTCTAAACTAAAGCATTACCCGCATTCTCCTTTAGCCCAATAGAATCATTCTCCAACGTTGATTACCATTTAGATCAAAGGGGGAAAAGTAATGACCAGATACATTTCAATTGTCGTCCTTGCGCTCATCGTGCTGACTTCTTACGCGTCAGTCAAATCCCAAAAGACCGACGCTTTCAATGGGTTTGAACTAGTCGACAAAGCCGGCAACATTCGCAAGCCGGCGGACTTCCGAGATCGTTACCCAACCTGGGGAACCTGGTTCGTGCTCGATCCGAAAGGGAACCAGATGCACGCCACCCATGCCTCACCTGGTGCGGCTGAGTACTACCGCAAGAACAGAAAGTTTGCCGATGGCACGGTGTTGGTGAAGGAAATATTTGGGACGAATCATGCTCAAATGACTACTGGTGATGCGCATTGGGCCTCAGGAACGCAGATATGGTTCATCATGGTCAAAGACGAGAAAGGACGATACCCGGGCAATCCGCTGTGGGGCGATGGATGGGGATGGGCTCTCTACAAGTCGGATGCACCCGACAAGCAGGTTGCGACTGACTACAAGAAGGACTGCATCGGCTGTCATGTCCCTGCAAAGTCGACAGACTGGATCTACGTTCAAGGCTATCCGGTTCTCTCGTCGTCAAAGTGAGCAGCGGCGAAAAACGGATCGAAGGAGTTTGGTGATGAAGGAGTATGTGAAGAAAAAGTATCTGTTGGTATTCGGCCTCGTTGCTTCTTGCATGGTCTACGCCGGCTTACCGCTAATTCAAACGAGACCCGTTGAAGCCCAGACGCCGCAGACAAGTGTAGTATTTGATTCTCAGGGCAGGATGAAAGTGCCAACCGGCTTTCGCAAGTGGGTTTTTGTTGGCGCTCCCCTAACTCCCGAGGGCCTCAACAATGGGAAGTACAACTGCGACGCGGCCGGAAAGAACTGCACCAAGTCCAACTTCCCCGAATATCATCATGTGTACATCGAGCAGAAAAACGTCGATGCGTATCTGAAGACAGGCGATTTTCCAGAAGGAACGGTCATCGTAAAAGAACTGACTCGGGTCCTCAATCCGACCTTTCCCGACAGCTCTCGCAACGAAGCTTCCGGACGTGGATACTTCAATGGCGAGTACAACGGTATCGACTTGTCGATAAAAGACAGTAAGAAGTATGCCAATACCAACGGCTGGGGGTACTACACATTCGGCCATCATCCGATGCCGTATAACGAGACTTCAGAGGAGAGGCCGGTCGCCGAATGTGCGGGATGTCATATCGCCAACGTGGCCAAGACCGACATGACGTGGATTCAATTCTATCCGCTGCTTCGTGATAAAAAGGGATACTAGCATCGGCTTTTATCAGGTGGCGTTGGAGCCACTGTGACAAAGGGAGGCGGACGATGAAGGCGATCGTGGTGACGGACAAGGCTGCGGGAACGGCCGGGATGAAGCTGGTGGAGCGGCCCGAGCCGCAGGGGGCATCGCTCGCCAGCCTCTCGGGCGCGAACTACGGCGATGTCGTTGTTCAGGTTCAGGCGTCGGGATTCACCGGGAATGAGCTGTCGTGGCCCTCGCCCTGGACCGATCGCGCCGGCCGTAAGCGGACGCCTTCAATCCCCGGGCACGAACTGGCCGGAGTGGTCACCGCTCTCGGCTATGGCACGACGGGGCTTTCGATTGGACAGCGCGTATTCGGGCTGACGGACTGGTATCGCGACGGCACGATGGCAGAGTATGTGGCCGTTGAGGCGCGCAACCTCGCGCCCCTGCCGGGCGACGTGGACTTTGCGCAGGGCGCGGCCCTGGTGATGCCGGGCCTCACCGCCTGGCAGGGGCTGTTCGAGCAC
>DATNJO010000060.1:0-3033 GCA_035603895.1 Pyrinomonadaceae bacterium | reverse complement strand
TCGTCCGAGTGCCCGCGGGTTTCCCGGCAACAGGATCGCCGCGCATACGAGAACCGCAAGGTATCGAATCAGTGTGCGTCCTGATTGCATAGTTTTCGCGCTCATTTCACCCTCCTGAGTTGGACTTCAGGTGCGACGCTTCCCAAGCACGCACCTTACGTCTCGCTTCGTCAAAAATTCTTTCGTAGTTCTTTCGGCGAACCTTCTCGCTTGCTTCCGGTGTGAGCAACTTCCAGAAAGGTCCGTACTGGTTGTAGACCGTCAAATATTTTTCCTGGGTTGCAGGAGCGACTTCGTCCGTGCCAAAGAGAAATCGATCGGGATAACGATTGACCAAAGCGGCGGCGTTCTGCGTCGCTTCCGGTGTGGCCACGATGTACTTCGCGACCTCGTCCCACGAGATGTCGAAATTGACGTGGCGCAGTTGCGGGTCCTTGATAATCGTCTCGACGATCGCGGCTTGCTCTTTGATTGGACGAATGATTCGCCCGACGCCGATATGGGCCCAGATAAACGTCGTGTCGGGGTGGCGCTTCAACAGCGCCATCATTTGGGCTGCATAAGCAGGTTCGGCGCCGGGCTTCGCAAATGGGACGTCGACGTCGTTGTGAATCAGCACCACGAGACCGACTTCGGTGGCGAAATCGATCAAACGATCGAGCGCCTTGTCCTGAAGACTCCCGACTTCACCGGCGATCTTTGCGGAGACAAATTCCTTATGAATGCTGAACTCACCGATGCCGCTGAACACGCCGGGAAAAGTGGTGAGTACGCGCCGGATGTGATCCGCGGCGTACATGTCAGTCGGATTGAAACCCGTGATCATCGGATCGAAACGCGCCTGATCTGCTTTGGAAAGCGACCTGTAACTGGTGGCGATCCAGGCGTCGGTGAAAGAGTAGTAGTAGAGCGGCGCGTCGGAGTTCAGGTAGTAAGTTGGGGCACGGTTTTCGTCGACGCGATAGGACCATTGCTGTTGCAGTGGAATGCCGAACAGGGCAACGCGCCCGGCTTTGTTTCCCATGATCTTCAGGAAGTCGTGAATGTCGATGCCTTCCTGAATGTAGTTGGTCAGGTGGAAGTGGGAGTCGTTGAAGAGGTAGCCGTCGGTCGCTTGGGCCACGGCTGCGCTCGGCGAGAGAGCAATAATGATCGCCAGTACAGTTTTCCCGCAAAGGCGCAAAGGCGCAAAGAAAAGCCTGCCCTTTTCTGAATTTCTACTTTGCGCCTTTGCGCCTTTGCGGGACAACGTCTTCATAAAACCTCAAAACGCGAGTTCCATGTTTGAATGAAAAACCCAGCCTCGGCCGCCCAACGGGAAAGGCACGGAGGTGTAACCAACGGGCGACCGATCGAGATAAAGTGCCTCCGTGTTCCAGCGCACGACCTTGTTTTTGAACGGGAAGAAATTGGCGCCGACGCGAAAGTCCCAGGGCTGGCCAAACTGTCCGAAGATCTTGGAGTAGCCTGCGTAAGCCTGAAGAGATTGCGGCAGGATCATCGCGGAAGCCTGTATCTGCCCGCTGTGATCGAAGAGCCTCGGAATCCCGCCCGTGTTCTCGCCGCGGAAGTTGTCGAGCCAGCGCCAGAAGTACTCGCCTTCGAGTGAAAAACCGCGATACTTGAAACCGCCGTCGAGACTCACCATGCGATAGCGCGCATCGCTGATCACGACGCCTGGTCCAAAAATGTCAGGCGTAAAGATCACCGTTCCGTCTGACAATCGGAGTTGAGTGTTCTCAAACTGTTCAGAGTTTGGTTGGCTCTCGCGGCTCTCGTCGCTGCGGCTAAAGTGAAACCCGAGTCGCGTGGAGAATTTCTCGTGATGCTCGAAGTCGCCCCAGCCCTGACCGCTAAATCCCTTTTCGAAATCGCCCGTAGGAAACCAGACCAACGAACTCGATAAAGTGTTCAAGCCGTTGTCTAACCGTGATGCGGGCACGCCCAGCGTACTCATGTTGTTGCCGAGCATGACCTGGTACTTCAGGCGGTCCGTTAAAGTACCGGTGGCCCAAATGCCCGACGTGTAAGACGGGCGCATAAATTCATCCGCGATGTGCCGGCTGTCAACGCTCAGCCAAAACGGAAAATTGCCTTCGACGCTACGCGTGCCGGGCAGCGATCTGATGCCGCCGCCTAAAGTGAAATATTTGTTGAAGGTGTATTGAAGATTGCCCGCAAGCACTACTTGCGCGCCTTGTCCCTGATTAGCGTTAGAGGTCCACGCGTAGAGGAAGTAGCGAAACTTGGGATCGAACAGCCAGCCAAGAAACTTGATCTGAAGTTTCAAGAGCTGAAGGTCGTGACGGTTCTGAACTGTCTTAGTAATTCCAAACGCGTCGGTGAAGGTGCCGTCGAGGCCGAGTTGGTTTAGATACCTGACGTAGGTGTAGATGCTGACGTTCAGATCGCCATACTCAGTGTTTGCAACCTTGAAACCAAGATTCGGCGTATAGCGTCCGTCAAACCTGTCCTCGTCATCGTCGTCGTCTTGTTGTTTCGGTTGCGCAGACGCAAGAGGTGCAGGCGAAACTGTGTTCTGCGCCGGCTCTGTTTGAACAGGCGCGGGTGACGCACTCGGCTCCGGCGGTAAAGTCGTTTTATCAGTCGAGGCTTGTGCGGCTTCGAGTTTTGCGACTCGTTCCTGAAGACTGCGGATCAGCTTCAGTAGCTCAGCGCGTTCGTCGTTTGTCAGCGGTTTATCAGCAGAAGGTTTTGTAGACAGAGGCGGAGGACTGTCGGCCTGTGCGAAACAGACCAGATTCAGCGTCAACAGAATCTGCACCAGTAATGCAGTGCGCAGTGCCATACCGTAACGCTGTTTTGCTTTCCACATTCGAGAAGCCTCTTCTCTGCGTCTCTATTCAGTAGCCTTCAGACCAACTGACCGTGGTGAAAACAGATTGAAGTCGAGCTTGTTCGCCACGTACTGGATCACCTTTTGCGCCTTCACACTGTTGCCTGCATCATCGAGTGGTGGAGCAAAGACAGCGATCGCGCCCTTTCCCGGAACCACTGCGACGATGCCGCCGC
>DATNJO010000059.1:0-3298 GCA_035603895.1 Pyrinomonadaceae bacterium | reverse complement strand
AAGCGTTAACAGGAGTTGGAGTGGCACTTGGTTTCGCAGATTTTACTTTGGGCGCAACGACGATCACATCGTCGCCGCTATCGCCACGCGCTAACGCTTGCGCGGCCGCATCATGCTTTGGATCGACTGCCAGCGCACGGCGCCACTCACGCACCGCAAGATCATTTTGCCCGCGCGCGGAATAGACGCGGCCGAGGTTGTAGCTCGCTTCCGCGTAACGGAAGTTTTCCAACTTCAACGCCGACAGAAACGAGTCGTACGCTTCGTCCCAACGGCCTTCACGCAACATCAGCACACCGAGATTGTTGTGCGCGCGCGAGTATCCACCGTTGCGCTGTTCGATCGCGCGGCGATAGGCAGTGATCGCAGATTCGGTTTCGCCGAGACGCGCAAACGCATTGCCGAGGTTGTAGTAACCGATCGGATCGACAGCGTTCGCATTCAGGATCGAGGAGAGCTCGCTGAGCGCTTCGGTTTTATGACCGGTCTTCGACAGCTCTTCGGCGAGTTTGAGTTGCAGGCGATTACGATCCTGGACTACCGCGGCGGCTGCGATCTGATCGCGCAAATTCTGGATCGGATCGTCGACGACGTTTCCCTGCGCGTCCATCGCGGGCGGGTCGGTGCGAACTTCGGGACCGGGCGCTTCAGTGCGGCGCACCCGGACGTTGGTCGGCGGCGTAGTTGTTTGCGGCGTTGTTGTTTGCGCCGGGGACTCGCTGACGGACAAACCGCCAATCACGATCAAGCCTAATAATGGGAGAAGGTTTTTCATTGCTTTAACCGCCTGTTTCTTAGGGCTATTTCTTTATGTACGCGACGACCGTACCGCCAAAGCCGACCGCCCAACCGTGTGATTTATCGGTGAAGAAAACTCTTTCCAACTGGTGTTCGGTGCCACTGCGTTCCGTGGTCCAGGTTCCGCCGCCATTCGTGGTGTGAACGATCGTTCCCTCGCTGCCCACGGCCCAGCCTTCTTGCGCGTCGACAAACTTCACGTCGAAAAGATCCACCTCGACACCCGATTCCTGTCGTTGCCAGGTGCGGCCGCCATTCGTCGTGCGAAAGACGCTGCCGGCGCTGCCGACAGCCCAACCAAGCCGGTTATCGATGAACGATGCCGCTGTGAAGCGAACCGTCTTTTCCACGCCCGGCAGCGATGATTGGTACCACGTGTCGCCGCCGTCCGCTGTTTGAATGATCGTTGCGCCCGCGCCGACAACCCAACCGCGATCGTCGTCAACAAACGTTCCGCCGAGCAACAACCGGCGCGTGGGCGATCGCAAACGCACCCACGTTTCACCGGAATCGCGCGTCGCGAAGATCGCTCCCGCTTCACCAAAAGCCCAACCCCGGCCGCCGCGACTGAACACCGCGCGCACGAGAATCGAATCGACGTCGAAACCTTTGATCTCGACCCTGTTCCAGTTCGCGCCGCCGTCGGTCGTCTTCATCAGGTAGGCGCGAGGATCGTCTACGCTCTTCAGTTGATACTGGTTGACCTCACAAACGAGCCAACCGTTCTGTGCGTCGATGAAATAGACGTCGCGCACGATGTCGTCAGTGGAAGCCGACGTCCCTTTCCACGTCCGGCCGCCGTCTTCGGTGCGAAGCAATGTGCCTTTACTGCCCGCCGCCCAACCGTGGTTTTGATCGATAAAGAAGACGCCGCGAAGCCAGGCCATCGATCCCGACGGTTGTCTGTTCCATGCGCCTGCCGCCGTTGATTGTGCCGCGGCGGTTAGAGCCGCCATCAGACACAGGCAGGCAAAGGAAACAGCTTTCGTCGCGGGCTTAAACATGGCGCCTAGTAAGGTAAGCCGAAGATTCGCGCGAAGCTGAGTACGTTCGCGAAGCCAAGTATCTGCTGCACCTTCTTAAGCTTGTTGCCCGGAACGATGATCTGGTCGCCGGGAACGAGATAGGTTGTGTCCGGAGCACGGCCTTTGTAGATCTGCGAAACGTTCACGGGAATCTGCGCGAGTTGACCGTCTGCCTGACGCCGCAACACGACCACCTTGCTCTTGTCACCGGTGCCTAACACGCCGCCGGCTTCCGCGATGGCTTCGGTCACGGTCATGCGGTGATTCATCAAACGAACGCCGGGCTGACCAACGTCGCCGATGATGCTGTAGCGATACGAAGACGCTTTTTCGAGCGAAACCGTAACCTGCGGGTCGATGATGTACTCGTCGTATTTTTTGGCGATGATGGCCGCTACTTCGTCAACCGTTTTGCCGTTGACGAACACGCCGCCCGGGATCAGCGACAACGAAATACGGCCGCTCGGCGGAACGATGATGCCTCTTCGCGAGTAGCGTTCCTGGTTGAAAACGTCGACCGAGATCACGTCTTCCGGTCCCAGCCGGTACGTGCTGAAGAAGTTGTTGTAGAAAGGGTTGACCGCCGCGTCCTCCGACATCTGCTCCTGGCGATTCGTCTGCATGTCCATCGCGTCGGCAGGTGTGCGCGTAGGGTCGTCGGGCTCGAGCCGATCACCGTTGACGGGCTTTTTCTGCTCTGGCCCGGTGGTGCGCGGCCGCGCCTTTTGCGGATCGTTCTGCGTTTGGGCGGCGATGCTCATGCTGGTAGCAAGCAGCAACATCACGATTCCCAGCGCGGTTAATTTGTTTCCCTTCTTCATATCAACCTCCAAAGCCGGAACTCTATTGGGCCCCGCGGCCAAACAGAATTATTTTCACGGTCTCAAACAAAATGATGGCATCGAACACCAGCCCATGGTTCTTGATGTAGTACAAGTCGTATTGCAGTTTCTGCCGCGCGTCTTCGATCGAGGCGCCGTACGGATACTTGATTTGCGCCCAGCCGGTAAGCCCGGGAGCGATTAGATGCCGTTGTCCGTAATACGGGATCTCCTCGGCTAACTGCGCGACGAAGTGCGGACGCTCCGGGCGCGGGCCGACAAAGTGCATCTCGCCTTTCAGGATGTTCCAGAACTGCGGAATCTCGTCGACACGAATCTTGCGAATGACACGGCCGACGCGCGTAGTGCGATCGTCGCCTTTGGAAGCCCAAACCGGACCTTCTTTTTCGGCGTCAACTCTCATAGAGCGAAACTTCGTCAGGGTGAACGGGCGACCGTTTTGGCCGACGCGTTCCTGCTTGTAGAAGACCGGGCCACGCGATTCGAGTTTGATGAGAATCGCAGTCACGATAATGATCGGCAGCGAAAGAATCGCGCCGATCAGCGCGGCAAACCGGTGAACAATGGTTCGCGCAAGCGTCGCAAATCTCTTTTGTCGCCCCGGACCGGTAAAGATCAGCCACGACGGACGAA
>DATNJO010000058.1:0-4258 GCA_035603895.1 Pyrinomonadaceae bacterium | reverse complement strand
CGGTGAGCCAGCCGGGCATGGCGATCCCGATCACCGGCAGTCCGAAGTAAAGAAATAACAGTTGGACCAGCACGGGCGTGCCGCGAAAGAACTCGACGTAGATGGTGCAAAGCGCACGCAGCCATGCCGGTCCTTTCCACTGCCCGACAGCGAGCGGCAAGCCGAGAAAGACCGCGATGACCATCGAGCCGAGTGCGATGAAGACCGTGACGCCCGCGGCGCGCGTCAGGCGCCAGAGTGCTTCGCCCCAGTTGAACGTCGTATTGGTCGTCGTGTACTCGATGGTTGTTTGTGCTTGTGTGCCTTCACGAATCGGCGTTTCAAACTCGACTTGTGCGTCGTTCCAGAGTCCCCACTTCTTGAGAATCGTTTCGAGCGTGCCGTCGCGAATGATCTTGTCGATGCCTTGATCGACTTCCGCTTTCAACGCTTCGTCGCCTTTGCGCAAACCGATGACGTATTGCCCGCGCGTGAACGGCGCACCGGCTGGTTTCAATTTCGGATTCGGTCGCGCGTAAAACACTTCCGCCGGAACGTCGAACAGCGCCGCGTCGATACGCTTCAGTTCCAGATCGCGGTACGCGCCAACCGGATCTGCATAACTTTTGAATGGAATGCCTTCCTGTTGCAGCAGTCGCGACGCGGCGGTGTTTCCGAGTGTGCCGACAACGCGGTTCTTGCAGTCGGCGAGCGACGAGATGCGATTGTCGTCGCGGCGAACCGTGAGTTGGAGTTGAAAGATGTAGTAAGGCTTGCTGAAGAGGATCTGCCGTGCGCGATCGCCGGTTGGTTCGAGTCCGTTGACGATCACATCGAACGAATTGCGCTGCAACGCGGAGACGAGCGTTTCCCAGTCGCTGGGCACGAACTCCGCACGCCGGCCCATCGCCGCGGCCAAGGCGTCGACCATCTCCTTTTCGTAGCCGATGTAGTTATCAGGGTTGGCGGGATCGGTGTAAACGTAAGGCGCGCCCCCGCTCGGGTCCGCGCCCCAACGCAACGTCTGTTGCGCGCGCACTGACCCAGCAAAGAGGCCGCACAAAATCGCAGCGATTAGGATGGTGCGGGCGCTAGCCACTGATCTTCTGCAAGTCCAATTCGCTGGAAATAGTTGTATCAGCCTTCAATACGGTCTCCATCTGCTCCAGGGCGTGTCGATTTTCTTCCTCAGTGTTTGAAGCAACGCAATCCGACGGCACGAAAAGTTTGAAATCTCGCATGTACGCGTCGTTCGCGGTGACCAGGACGCAATTATTACCTGCGATGCCGGTGACGATCAGGTTTGTCGCGGTGAGGTGCGTGAGCAACAACGCGAGCGACGTTGAATAGAAGCCGGAATGTTTTGGCTTCAGGACGAAGTAGTCGTCCTCTTCCGGTAGCAATAGCTCAACAAATTCTTTGCCACGGCCTTCTTCACGGCAGTGAGCGACGATCTTTTTGAAATCTGAACGCCAGCGACCGAAGTTGTCGTTGACGTAAATTGCCGGAATTCCCGCCGACTTTGCGCGTTGCTTGAGACGCGCGATGTTCTTGCCGGCCGGCATTGCGAGACGCAACAGTTGATCGCCCTCCGGGAAATCGAAATCGTTAATGACGTCGATCAGGAGAAGCGCGGCGCCTGATTTGTCCGGGGCAGAGCCATGCAGATCTTCACTTCTCACGGGCATCGGGGCGATTCTAGCCGTTGGGCCTTTCGCTACTCAACTGTGTTGTTGTAATTTGTGTATCCATGTGCACAGATCGCCGAGACTTCCTACGCCTGTCCGCCGGTGTGGCGGGCGCAACTTTGTTAGGCCGCTCGTTGGCCTACGCAGATACCGAAACAATCGAACCGCCGCAACAGGCAACGCAACCCGAAGCGATTCGCCGTTTGCGGCGTATGACTGACAACGTCATTCCGATCACGCTCGACGAACGCAAGGCGCGCATCGAGAAGGCACAAAAACTGATGCGCGAGCAGCGGATCGACGCGATCTACGTCGAACCCGGCAGCAGCATGTTTTATTACACCGGCATGCGTTGGGGCACGAGCGAGCGTATGTTCGCGATGGTGATTCCCGCGCGCGGCGAACTCGCGTGGGTTTGTCCGAAGTTTGAAGAAGAACGCGCGCGCGAGTTGATCCGCATCGGTACCGACGTTCGGACGTGGGAAGAAGACGAGAGCCCATATCAACGCGTTGCTGAAATTTTAAAAGATCGCGGCATTCGCACCGGTACGATCGGTATCGAAGAACGAGTGCGATTTTTCCTTTACGACGGCATCCGACTCGCGGCGCCCGCATTGAAGTTTGTGAATGCCACGCCGATCACCGCGGGTTGCCGCATGTTCAAGTCGCCCGCCGAGCTCGCGTTGATGCAGATTGCCAACGACATCACGATCGTGGCCTACAAAGCCACGCGCGACAGCATGACTGAAGGCATGACGCAGGGCGAGTTTGCCGGCAACTGTGCCGCGGCGTTTCGCGCGCTCGGTTCATCGGGTGGAATCTTCGTGAGCTTCGGCAAGTACACCGCGTTTCCACACGGCAGCAGCACGCCGCAACGTTTGAAAGAAGGCGACGTGGTGTTGATGGACGGCGGTTGCAGTATCGATGGTTACCAGTCGGACATCACGCGCACGTTTGTGTTTGGCAAAGCGAGCGATCGGCAGCGACAGATTTGGGACCTCGAACGCAAATCGCAGGATGCTGGATTTGCGGCGGCGAAAGTCGGTGCACCGTGTGAAGCGGTTGATGCGGCCGCGCGCAAAGTGATCACGGACGCGGGTTTTGGTCCGGATTACAAAGTTCCGGGTCTGCCGCATCGCACCGGGCATGGCATCGGGCTCGACGGCCACGAATGGACCAACTTCGTCCGTGGGAACAAGACGCCGATCGCGCCGGGGATGTGCTTCAGCGACGAACCGACTGTGGTGATCTACGGCGAGTTTGGTATTCGCCTCGAAGACTGTTTGTACATCACTGAGGACGGGCCGAAGTTTTTTACTAAGCAAAGCGCCTCCATCGACGAACCGTTTTAGGCCACAGATAAACACGGAAACACACGGATGGGCCGGTGGGTTTTAGCAGCGACGATTCTGGCCTCGAGCATGGCGTTTATTGACGGAACCGTCGTTAACGTCGCGCTTCCTTTCCTGCAAACCAGTCTCAACGCCACGGCGATCGGTATTCAGTGGGTCGTCGAGGCGTATTCACTTTTTCTTTCCGCACTGTTGTTGGTTGGCGGCTCGCTTGGCGATCGCTACGGGCGGCGTTTGATCTTCAATATCGGCGTGGTGGTGTTTGCGATCGCTTCCGCGGCGTGCGGCTTTGCAGCGAACATCGAACAGTTGATTGCCGCGCGAGCGGTGCAGGGAATCGGCGGCGCGCTGCTTGTGCCTGGCAGTCTCGCTTTGATCAGTTCCTGTTTTAACGAGAAAGAACGCGGCAAAGCGATCGGTACGTGGTCTGGATTTTCGGCAATGACCACGGCGATCGGGCCGGTGATGGGTGGTTGGTTAGTCGAACACGTTTCGTGGCGCGCAGTGTTCTTTCTGAACGTACCGCTGGCGCTTGCCGTGATCGTGATCTCGGTTTGGCGCGTTCCGGAGAGTCGTGAAGAAGATCAAAAGGGCCGACAACTCGATTGGCTCGGGGCGGCATTGGCGACGCTGAGTTTAGGGGCGGTTGTTTACGGCCTGATCGAGTCGCCACGGCTGGGTTTCTCAAATCCGGTTGTGTGGGCGGTGCTGATTGGTGGTGTTGTCTGTCTCGTTCTGTTCGTCTGGCATGAAGCGCGGGCAAAGAACCCGATGGTGCCGTTGAAACTGTTTCGCTCGAAAGACTTCGCGGGCGCGAACCTGCTGACGTTGCTGTTGTACGCTGCGCTCAGCGGCATGATGTTTTTCTTTGCGCTCAATTTGATTCAGGTTCAGGGTTATAGCGCGACCGCCGCTGGAGCCGCGTTGCTGCCGTTTATCGTGATCATGTTTACGTTGTCGCGTTGGTCGGGAGGTTTGTTCGACCGTTTCGGCCCACGTTTACCGCTCATGGTGGGTCCAATGATCTCGGCTATTGGTTTGGCGTTGTTTGCGTTGCCGTCGGTGAATGGGAACTACTGGACCAGTTTCTTTCCCGCGGTCGTTGTGGTCGGTTTCGGAATGGCGGTCACCGTGGCGCCGCTGACAACTACGGTGATGGATTCGGTGGGCGAGGAACAGGCCGGAACTGCGTCAGGAATTAACAATGCGGTGTCGCGAACGGCGGGCTTGTTGGCGATT
>DATNJO010000057.1:0-8463 GCA_035603895.1 Pyrinomonadaceae bacterium | reverse complement strand
GGAAAGGAGTGGGGCACCGGCCGCGCGTGAGAATGCCTGGTTTGCCAGATCGCGCACTGACAACATGGCCTTCCGCTCGCGTTCGATTCGACGTGCCATTTGGTTTTCCCGATTATCCGGCTCTTACGGTTTCATAAATTTGGCGAGGCCGTTGATAAACATTTGCACCGCAAGCATAACCAGCAACATTCCCATCAAACGTTCGAGGGCGATTAATCCCCTTTCCTTTAGCAGACGGTAGAGGATCGTTGAAGACAGCAGAATGATCGCGGTGGTCACCCAGGCGAGTGTTAGGGCCAGAAACAACTGCAAAGTGCTGTTTGGCATCGACTGCTGCTGTAACAAGAGCAACGAAGCGAGCGTGGATGGACCAGCAATAAGAGGGATGGCCAACGGCACGATGAAAGGCTCGCCTTCGAGTTTGTCGGTAGTCGCATCCGGCCGTGGGAAGACCATACGCAAGGCAATCAGGAACAGTACGATTCCGCCTGCGATACTCACCGTCTCCTCTTGCAAGCTCAGCAGTTGCAGGATGTATTTACCAGCGAAGAGAAATGCGAGCAGCACGAGGTAGGCGATCAGTATCTCACGTAGCAGAATTTTGCGGCGGCGTGCAGGTTCGACTGGTTTTAGCGCTGAGAGGAAAAGAGGGATGTTACCCAGCGGGTCCATGATGAGTAACAGAGTGATGGCGTTGAAAAAGATTCTCATTAGCCGCGCTGTTTCCAATCAATCGCATTACCCAAAAGTCACTTCAAAGCAAGGAGAATCTATTAGTCAGTGCGGACTTGTCAAAACCAAACAGAACCGATATGCATAATTGCTATGACTCACATCTCTGGACTCATGATCCGTCGCGGCACAGTTGAGGACGCTGAATTGCTATCCGAATTAGGCGCGCGCACTTTTTCCGATACGTTCGCGGTCGATAACACGGCGGAAGATATGGCTGAATACATCGCCACGTCCTTCAACGTCGCGCAACAAACGGCTGAGTTGGAAGATCACGCTTCCACCTTCCTGATCGCGGAAGCTGACGGGCGCGCGGCAGGTTACGCCATGCTCCGTGACGGTGAACCTGAGGAGGGTGTCGAAGGCGCTAACCCGGTCGAGTTGGTCCGTCTGTATGTGTCGCGTGAATGGCTTGGACGTGGCCTCGGACAAGAATTGATGCGTGCGTGTCTGGACGAAGCTCGCCAAGCCGGACACGAGACTATCTGGCTTGGCGTGTGGGAACGCAATGAACGCGCTCAGGCTTTTTATCGCAAATGGAACTTTCGCCCAGTGGGCGAGCACATGTTTCAGTTAGGAGCAGACCTGCAAAGAGACATCCTGATGGAGCGCCCGCTGTAGTACTGGCCTTTCTTTCGGCAAACTATTTGTTGTAAGGACGAATGTACTAAGGTAAGGAATCAGGAGCGGCTAAATGCGAGAGAGGCCACAGTTTGCTGACACTCGATGAGGGCATCTATCGCGCTGCCTTTCCCAAACTACACATCGTAAAAGTCTGAGACCTTCACTCAGAAAAGACGCGGCGTTGTTCAAAGGTTGGGGCGTCACCTACCCCCCTTCACAGAAGTCAGTGACGCCCGGGCCGCACTTCTGTTCTGGGCAAGTGCGGGATTGCGCAAAGCTCTTTCACGTCACAGAGCTTGGGCAAGTGGGATTTATATATCTCCCTACTGGGTAGCCTCGCAATGGCTGTCAAGAATGGCCTGATCCAAATTCAATGCAAGCGTAGCTGCATGTGTCTAAATACACACACTTCACCCATACCGCCACGCGGACGGTTATACTCATCTGAGAGTTACCGGCTTCCTACTACTAGCGGTTTATCAGCTGAACGATCGTGAGTACTAAGTTTGCGAGTGCCCCACTTGATGCCGATGACGGCTGCGATACGACGTCATTAGTCGGTATTTCGCCCGGCGCAGCGACAGCGGACGTCGGGATATTTCCCGGCGCCGTGGCATCGTTGGTCGGGATATTTCCCGCTAGAGCGGTGACGGACAGCAACCCTGTAAGAGCAACAGCCAATACAACGGGTTTCATGTTTAGAGTCTCCTTTTGATTGAGGATGCAAGTCTACTTGTATCAGAAATGGCGAACGCCGAAAAATAAGATCTTGCAGGCTGGCGCTGACGAGGTTTAATATCCCGCCTGTTAGGGCTTTTTTACTCACCGCAAGAAGGTCTATCTCTTGAAGTTAGCCTCACTAAAGCTCGACCCGTCGCATCTGTCTAGAGATGATGAAGCTCTGTCCAGATGCGAGCTCGCCCTGGAAGAAAAAGACAAAGCAAACGATGCGGGCGCTCTGGACATCATGAGTCCGTTGTGGCGTGGCGTCGGAGCACGGCCCGACACCACAGGACTCCAGCCTGAGACGGCCGCTGAGGTGTTACTGTGCACCGGCATTCTTACAGGTTGGATCGGCAACCGCAATCAGATCCAGGACGCACAAGAGACCGCCAGGAATCTGATCACTCAGAGCATCAGCTATTACGAGGCGCACCACGACCTAAGGAGAGTTGCTGAAGCACGATCGGAGATTGCTTATTGTTATTGGCGAGAAGGCCAGATAAACGAAGCACGGATCATGCTTCTTGAAGCCCTTGAACGACTGCCGCCCATTGGAATCAAAAGAGCGCGAGCACTTCTCAAGCTGGCGGATGTCGAACAATCAGCGGGGAGGTATTACGATGCGCTCAAGATTCTGACTGACAATTCGACGATCTTTGCAAACATTCGACATCTCGCTACTAAAGGCTCATATCACAATGAGCTAGCGATGACGTTCAGGAAAATCGGAACTGCGGAAAAGCGGCCCGATTACTTTCAACGAGCGCTTACTGAATACAAAGCCGCAGAGCATCACTTCAAGTTAACCCAGAATCATATCTATCGTGCCTGTGTAAAGAACAATGTCGCAGTGGTCCTGACGAACCTGGGCCGGTTCAAGGAAGCACACAAACATCTCGACCGGGCGCGAGACCTGACCGTTCGCTTTAAGGATCGCACGCGAACAGCGCAGATTGACTGCACGCGCGCTGAACTGCTGATCGCGGAAGGAAAACTCAAAGCGGCTGCAAGCGTTGCTCTCAGAGCAGCATCAGCTTTGGAGAAAGTCGGACATCGTTGCTGGCTTGCAGACGCTCTTATCACACAGGCAACCGCTTTGGCTCGCTTAGGAAAACAGGAACGAGCTCACGTTGTGTTGCAACGAACAATCGAAGTAGCTCACGAAGCGGACGCACTCAACAAAGCCGGCCTGGCAGCTCTAACTTTGATCGAAGAAGTGGATCGCCTGTCACCGGATACTTTGCAAGCGGCGTATCAGCAAGCGCACGAGTGGTTGGCGGACACTCAAAGCCGAGAGGTATTGACGCGATTGAATGCGGCGGCAGGAAAACTTGCCGCAAGTGTGCGCAAAGAACTCAGTCGCGACGAAGCGATTGAAATCCTGCTGAGCAAACCGTGCGACCTGGACCAAAAGCTGTTGGAGTACGAGCACAACTTGATCAAGCAGGCGCTGAAGCAGTCGAACGGCTCCGTAACCCACGCCGCTGCTTTGTTGGGCAAGACCTATCAGGGGTTGGCCTACATGATAGAAACGAAACACCAGGACTTGATGAAAGCACGCACGCCAGTCCGGCGCCGGCCACGAAAAGCCGTTAGACGACGAAAGAAAAATCAAAACGAAACGCTGTAACTCACACCGGGGTGGCGTCCGCGTTCGAAGATGGCGCCGATCTGATGCCGTCCAAACGTGTAGTTAACGATCGGATGAACACGCACACCATCGAACAGAATTGTTGAACTCCAACGTTCGCTAATCGCGATATTCAACCCGCCAATCGCGCGCGCGCGATCTTCAAACGTTCCATACGCAACACCCACGTAAGGGCTAATCGGCAGATTGGTTGAGTGTTTCAGACTCTTGCTCACCGTCGCGTAGAACGACTGCCCCGACGGCGTGCCGATGCGGTCGGAGCTTGTGCCAACGATCACGGCCGGGCGTTGATGTGTTTCGGTAACGACGACGAGATTTGCGAGTGGACTAACCTTGCCGGCCAACGGGTTGTATTCAACGCCGGCAGTGAAGCGCGGATGAAAGCGATAGGTGAGAGTGTTGCGCCACGTCGCACGATCGATCTGTTTGGCGATCAGTCGGACGCCGTAGGTCCACTTGTAGTTGTTCTCTCCTGCCCCGCTCACGGCGCGGCCCTCGCCGGGTCAAAGCGGTCAACTCGGTACGGACGACGCCGCAGGCCTCACGGGAGTGTTTTTGTTCGAGGATAACGAGGCCACTGCGAGCAGAGCTTCGATCTGTTTTCGCAGCACAGCCTGATCGATTACACCGGAGATGATCTTCGTGAGCTTCCCGTTGCGATCGATAATGACCGTTCCGGGCAGCGCGGCGCCCAGCCCAAAGCGCACCATGTGCTCTGTCGAGCCGCCGACCCAAATCGGAAAATTCACTTTCGTCTCTTTTACAAACTGCAGCACCTTGCTTCGATCTTCGAGATCGTCAGTCGAAACGCCGACAACCTGAACTCCCAACGCTGCAAATTCATTTTGGATCACCGCCAGATCCGGCATTTCTTTCCGGCACGGAATACAGTAGGTGGCCCAGAAGTTCAGCACGACGATGCGGCCCTTTAGACCCTGAAGACTCTGCTCTACTCCGGAAAGATCTTTCAGTGTCAGATCCACTGACTGCCCCGCCAGTTTCGCGGCTTCACGTTCCGCGAGACTCGGCGCGAGCACCTGCAAACTATCGACGCGAATCGTGCTTACATCTTTCTTCGTTTGAATCGTGCCCTCAACCGCGATGCGCTTGCCAACAAAGTCGAGCCAATTCTTCCCGGGCAAACGGTACTTACCGAGAGCTAACTGATACAGTTTGAAGGTCTCGCCTTCACGAACCGCGAGCAGCGTGGGATCGCCACCCTCAACGCAAGACTTCGCCTTCAACAAGTTCTCCGCCGTACCGTACTCGACCTTGTTACGGTCAGCCTCGGCCCAACACTCTTCACAGCACACGACCTGGCCTTCAAGCTTCGCAGCAGACTTCTGCGCGGTCGTCGAAGTAACAGCAGTTAGAACCAGCACTAAGGCGATAAAAAACGTCTTCATCCGGAATCTCCTAAGACTACTCTCCCCGGTACGCGTTATATTCACGCGCGTGGAAGGAGAATCTGCTATGAATGAGCGTGAGTTGTCAAAACCGGCGAACATCGACCGGGCGTGGGCGATACTGTTCGCCCGGCTGGTCCTGGGTTTGATTTTCTTTATGGCCGGGGTAATGAAGGTTTTTCAACTAGGCCCACTCAATCACGCTCGCAAGTATTTCCTGCCATTCGCTGACACGTTTCTGCCGGTCTGGTCCCTTTGGGCCGTTGGCGTTGTCATCCCGTTTGTCGAGCTTATTGCCGGCGCGCTGGTAATACTCGGGCTGCGTGTTCGTGAAGCATTGGTTGCGCTCGGCTTCGTCCTCGCGATCGTCACGTTTGGCCACTTACTTCACGAACCACTCTATGAGTTTCACACTCACGTCATCCCGCGTCTCGCATTGCTGCTCTTTATTCTTCTGTTGCCACGCGAGGACGATCGCTTTTCACTCGAGATCAGTCTCGGTCAATATTTACGACGCGCTCGGTGACGACGGGCGGCGGATGACGGCCCAATTGCTGACGTCTGATCACCGTAGCGCGCACGATAGCTTTGCCTTCAGCAAATCGCTTGAGAACGTCAGGCGTTAGAGAGGTCATCACAGACGACTCGCGCGTGCGTGGATCGAGCAGTGCCCATTCGTTATTAGGAACGCGTTGAACCGCAATGATCTCGGAATGTCCATCCTGGACCAGTTCGATGTGCATATCGAGCGGTACTCGCGCATAACTCACCACCGTGGCGCTTACCTCAGATCCCTGACGAAGAACGTCAGGCGATTGAACCTCCAGGCTGCGCACCTGGACCAGAGCGCGACACGCCGCGATCATCCCAATCACGAGGTAAACACTCACCACGATCAGACACGCGCGTTTTACCCACGCAATTGCGCGCGTATCGCGGATCGCCGTGCTCTCGAACATCGCAGTCTTCATCACTTACTCCAAAGTAATCACTCAGGGACCGACTTCACGATTCGCTCCATCACCGCCAGCGCGCCGAGATGATAGGCGTTGTGGTCGACGATTAAAAGCGCTTCGCGCAAGATCGTCTGGCCGTCGCCGTGCGGAATCTTCGCATACAGGTCTGTCGACGGATCTTCCACGAGCGCTTCCATCTGTTGCAACTCGCGGTGAAACTGATCGATCGTTTGTTGCCACAACGCGGGCGTTCCCAATTCGTCCGGCTTGGGCCAATAGCCCTTCGGAAACTCAGGCGAAACGTGATCCGGATCGCGGCTAAACTCGAGTATGTCCCATTGCGCGAGACGTATATGTTCCAGCACCTGCCACGGTGTGTAAGGCAAACCCTCGATGCGGCGGCCGCATAAATCAGGCGGAAAGCTCGCCGCTAATTCGTCAAATGATTGATGAGCGCCGCCACCTCTGAGCAGGTAGAGCACGTGTTTTCTTACTGAATCGTCTGGTTCGTTCTGCGCCATGTTAAGCTATTCCCCTCCCTGTTTTCGTAAGGTATTCTCCACCGTACGAGATGTCCAATTGAAAGGTCGACCAACATGCGCCCAGTTGTTTTGCTGCTTGGAGTCGTGATTGTCGTTTTACTGGCGAGTCCCACGGCGAATGCGTGTTCCTGCGGTGGTAGCGGTCCTCCGTGTGAGAGTTTTGGAAGGGCCTCCGCGGTTTTCGCGGGCACAGTTATCGGCGAGCGATTAAACGAACGGCCAAAGGGCGAGCGGCCCAAGATAGATGAGATCGATTGGGTTCCGCGCGCCGTCAAGTTCTCGGTCGAGCAAGCGTATTCGGGTGTGACCACCACCGAAGTCGAAGTCTTCACCGGACGCGGCGGTGGTGATTGTGGTTACGGTTTCAAGGTTGGTCAGCGCTATCTCGTTTACGCATATCGGTATCAGGACAAACTGTCGACCAGTATCTGCAGCCGCACGCAGCTCTTCAGCCAGGCAACCGAGGACCTCGCGTTTCTTGGCACCCTTCCATCCGCTCGTCCAGGTGTAACGATCCACGGCGGCATCAGTCGTGAAGAGAACAAAAAAGATGAACCGTTGAGTTCCGACGTTCTGATCACAATCGAAGGTGAGTCACAACGAAAAGAGATTCGTCCCGACGCTGAAGGGCGTTTTCGTGTCAGTGGTCTGCCACCGGGCAAATACAAAGTCACGCTCCACCTCCCCGACGCACTAACGACGTATAAGAACGAAGAGGAGATAACAGTTGCCGATCGCGGGTGTGGAGCTGTCGGCTGGTATGTCACCGATAACGGGCGCATCAGTGGACGAGTTGTTGATCCAAACGGTGAGCCAATCGCTCGCATTCTGGTAGGACTCGTCGACCCTGACGGTAACCCGAAAGAAAACTACGTCAAGCTCGAACGCACTGACGCAGAGGGCAACTTCAAGTTCTCGGGAGTTCCGCGCGGACGCTATCTCCTTACTATCAACCACGCTCGCTATCCTGAACCAGACGATCCAACTAAAGCCTATCAACCATCGTTTTATCCCGGCGTGATTGATAAAGAACAGGCGCAAGCGATCACTGTCGGGCCTGGTGAAACGGTGAACGACCTGATGGTCCGTGTACCTGCGAAACAAGCGCCGAGCGTGCTGAAGGTCACCGTGGGTTGGTCGGATGGTTCACCGGTCGCAAAGGCTGCTGTAGTCGTCACGGACGAAACGCAAGGTGAATCAAGCCTAAGTTACACCATGTCGACCGACGAACAAGGCCAGGCGACGGTCAACGGGTATATCGGTCAGAAGTTGATTATCTCCGCCGGAAGCAACCGCCGGTGGGTGCCAAATCCTCCTCGCAACGAACCGATGGAACGCGCCGAGAAGGTGAGGCTAACTTTGGACCGTCCAACACAAACGGTCCACATCGTAATCACGAAGATTCGCTAATGAGCAATCAGAGTTTCAGCGGGCTTCCAATTCAGCCTCCGGGCGATCTCTTACGTTTCCGAGCAAACCTGAACCTGGAGGAAGAGACTGTTGGGGATCTGGCAAACCTCATGACCTTCAGTTCCGACGAACCGCAGTCTTCACCAAGTCCAGCCTTATTTATTCAAACGCAAATTCCTGCTCTCTGGGATTTGGCGTGCTCGATTAATGACGCACTTCATGGCGGAGTAACCGCGCTGGTCATAGAGAACCTTCCCTTCGCGCGTTTCAATTTAAGAATATCTAAACTCGCTTTGTTGGCCTTTGCCTCATGTATCGGTAGACCGATCGGGGCTGATTACTACCGAGGCGATCTTGTTTGGCCAGTCTCGCCAAAGCCAGAGCTTCCGCCGGCTTACACTCCGACTATTACCGAACAC
>DATNJO010000056.1:0-6266 GCA_035603895.1 Pyrinomonadaceae bacterium | reverse complement strand
AAATTTGTTGCTGTGATATTTGATCTGCGTCTGCGCCGCTAATGACAACGGCATCGCCGCAATAGCAATCAGTGTTATCCACGCAATTAACAGTCGTCGCGTTCTATTCATACTTACCTCCGACAATAAGCGCTGTAACCCTTTTCCGAAGCTGATGCACCAAATCGAAACAGGATCGCCCCTATTTTAAGGGAATCGGGCGATCTTACCGATCCTTATGCAATGAAAATGCCAACGGGAGAGATTAACCCTGCGATCGGGGCTCGATGTGATCGTTAAACCATTTAGCCGGTTCCTCAAGGGGAGCAATGCGATGCGGCTCGCCTTTCCACACGCGAATCATGGAAATAATCAGGAAAATAGTAGTAGCTGCTCCAAATAACGCACTACCGAACCCGCTGTCGCTGACCATCGCAACTACTTTCAGGATGCTTGAAATAACCAGAAAAGCTATATGCAGCGCGAGCGCCTGCGACGCGTGAAAGCGGACTCTCGTTTCCCGCTTCGAAGCCAAAAAGAGCTCAACCAACGAAGCGATAATACCGAACCACGGTGCATACGCGAGCAACAGTGCCCATTTTTCCGGAATACCTAACCCGATGACCGGTCGCGATGTTGGCAGACTTGGGTACGGATTGTGATACGCGTTCGGAGGCGGTTGTTGATACTGCTGCGCGGGCGGCGCGTAGGTCGGAGGGACAAACACCGAAGGGTACGAAGACTCGAGGGGCTGATTGTCGTAACGGCGCGTCGGCGCTTCGGAACCACGGTTTTGACGAGCGTCCTGGTTTGCGCTCTGCCCGGCACTACTTCCCACCTGACGCGTAGCGCCACCAACCTGTTTCGTTGGGTTGCCCCACGACTCTTCCGCATTTCGTTCAACATCGGGGTCGAGTGGGTTAGTGTCGTATTTGCTCTTTTTGGTTTCCATCCTCAGCCGTTCGGTCTTTCGTCCAGGGCGCGCGGTTAAATCTTACTCGCCCGCGATCTCATACTCAACCGGTTGCCAGTGGTGTTCCCGTTCGGATATGGAAAACGCCTTTACAGCGGCTTCTGTTCCACCGAGACCCACGATCAGGTAAGTTGCTGAAGGGTAATACGCAAGCCGGACGTCAGTCTCCGACGGACTCGGATCGACGGCTCGCGGGTGCGAGTGATAAATAGCGAGGAGTTCCTCGCCGCGATCGCGCATCTGGCGCTGGGCGGCAAAGAGGTCTTCGGGCGCGGCTTCGTAGCCGAGTTCGGGATTTGCGGTGACGTTGCGAAGGCGATAAAGCGTGCGCGCGTTGTTGTCGGAGACACCGCCAATCAAACCGCAACACTCCGCCGGGGCCACTTCGCGAGCATGAGTAATCATTGCCTCGAGGTGTTCGCGAAGGAGCCGGATGGTTGGCATTTGCTTTTAGCCACGTATAAGCACGGACGGACACAGACTGTTTTTACTCATTTAAGTCGTCCGTGTTCGTTCGTGTAAGTCCGTGGCCTATTCCACGATCTTCAGGTGCAGTTCTTCCAACTGCTTCGGATCGACCGCGCCCGGCGCGTCGATCATCAGGTCCGCGGCGGACGCTGTTTTTGGAAACGCAATCACATCGCGCATGTTGTCGGTGCCGGCGAGAACCATCATCAGGCGATCGATGCCGGGCGCGATCCCGCCATGCGGCGGCGTGCCGTATTCGAGTGCGTCGAGGAAGAAACCAAATCTCTCGCGCGCTTCTTCAGTCGTCATGCCGAGCGCTTTGAAGACGAGCCGTTGCACGTCGCGGCGGTGAATACGAATCGAGCCGCTAGCCATTTCGACGCCGTTGATGACGGGATCGTAAGCCTTCGTTCGGATCTGTGCGAGCAGATCGGTTTCACCACCCTCCACAGCACGTTCGAGTAACTGAAGGTCTTCATCGACGGGCGACGTGAACGGATGGTGCATCGAGTAGTAGCGGCCGTCTTCTTCGTGAAACTCAAACATCGGGAAATCAGTGACCCACAGCGGAGCGTAGACGTTCGCGGGAATCAGGTTCTCGCGTTTCGCGACTTCGTTTCGCAAGGCGCCCAGGCTCGCGGCAACAATCTTCGACTTACCGGCAACGATCAGTACCAAGTCCCCTTTGTTTGCACCCGCGACCTCGGCTATGCGCGACACGTTGTCGGGGCCGAGTGCCTTCAGTAACGACGACGAGACTTCATCGCCCAACTTGATCCACGGCAGCGCGGTCGCACCATAGCGTTTCGCAAACTCCTGCAATTCATCCAGCACTTTGCGCGAAAGGTTTGCGCCGCCGGGCACGACGATGCCTTTGACTTGTCCGCCGGAACTCAGCGCCGACGCAAACGGCGGAAACTCCGTTCCTTCCAACGCCGGCGACAGATCCTGCAACTCCACGCCCTTGATACGCAGATCGGGTTTGTCAGAACCAAAGCGCGACATCACTTCCGCAAAACTGAAACGCGGAAACGGCGCTGGCAGATCGACGTTGATCAGTTTGAAGACACTCGCAAACAGACCTTCGATCAGTGAGTAAATTTGATCGAGCGTGGCGAAACTCATCTCCACGTCGAGTTGCGTAAATTCCGGTTGGCGATCGGCACGCAAGTCTTCGTCGCGGAAGCAGTGCGCGATCTGAAAGTACTTGTCCATCCCACCGATCATGCACAACTGCTTGAACAGTTGCGGCGACTGCGGCAACGCGAAGAACTTTCCGGGAAAGATTCGCGACGGCACGATGTAATCGCGTGCGCCTTCGGGCGTCGACTTGATCAGGATCGGCGTCTCGAGCTCGGTGAACCCTTCGGCGGTCATGTAACGACGAATTTCGTTGGTCACGCGATGGCGCAGACGCAGGTTCGCCTGTAGCTGCTGCCGGCGCAGATCGAGATAGCGATACTTCAAACGCAAGTCTTCACTGGCAAGCGCATCGGGCGCTGCGTCGAGTTGGAACGGAGGCGTGCGCGCGTCGTTGAGAATCAACAGTTCACTCGCGTGCACTTCAACGTCTCCTGTGGCGAGCTTTGGATTGCGCGTGTTCTCGTCGCGCATCACGACTTTGCCGGTCACGGCGATCACGTACTCGCCGCGTAGCTCTTTGGCTTTCGCGTGCGCCGCAGCCGAGACTTCCGGATTCGAGACGACCTGTGTGATGCCAGCGCGGTCGCGCAGATCGATGAAGGTGAGTTCGCCAAAATCGCGGCGCTTCGCGACCCAGCCCATGAGCGTCACTTGCTTGCCGATTTCGCTCGCGCGCAATGCACCACATGAATGCGTGCGTTCCAGGTTTCCGAGGTGGTCCAACATCAAAACTTACTTCTCTCTATGGTTTTATCGAACGGTTTCGCGGAATGCTTAGTGAACTCCAGTCGCTCGCCCGAAAGTGTTTGGCCAGAAACACGATCTGGCCAACGTGATATGCGTAGTGCATCAGTTGGCGATTGATCGCCATGACGACTGTGTGCTCCTCGCCGCGAATGTACACTGTCTTCTCTAAATCTTCGATTTGCAACGGGTCGAGCGCGTCGAAGACGCATTGCCAGCCGCGCTCCCAGTAATCGCGCACGTCGTCTTTCGTCGTTTCGGGGAGGATGACAAATTCATAGTCGCGATTGCGGTTTGGTTTTTCGCCGTCGGTGGTTAAGAAGTCAGTCCAACGGGAAAACATGTTGCCGGCCATGTGCTTCATCACGACGGCGATGCTGTTTGATTCCTCGTCGATTGTGATGAAGTACTCGTCTTCCTTGAGTTGGTCGAGCGCTTTTTCCGCGAGCTTCTTATACGCGCGCATCGCCTTGCGCGAGTCGTCGAGATAATTCTGTATTATCAATTGGCTTGACATCCCTGGTCCTACAATAAGTTACGCAAGCGAGCCACCAACTCTTTGCGGTTTACAGTAAACTCCACTCGCGTAGTCAAGTTTTTGATTAATACGTCGTCAGGCCGATCTTTATCTCCGGGAACAACTGCAAACGGAATCCCGCGACTGGAACCATACTTGAACTGAGCTCCTAATTTCACATCAGGTACTGGAAAAAGGTCTGTTCGTATTTTGGCGGAACGAAGCTCTGTAGCCAACGCTAACGATGCTCTAGGCGAATCGCTACCGTAATCAGCGATTACCACCATTACATCGGCCGGAGTAGTCACGACTTGCGACGGAAACATTTCTTTCTCGCTCATGACTACGAGGATGCGTTCCAAACCCAGGGAAAAGCCGCAGGCGGGAACGTCCTGACCCAGAAACATGCCGACGAGATTATCGTAACGCCCACCGCCACCAAGACTCCCCGCAAGTTCTTTCACGTTGATCTCTATGATCGCGCCCGTGTAGTACGAAAGTCCACGCGCGAGACTCGGATCGATTTTGATTCGCTCACCAATCCCGGTCGCTTCGGCGAAGTCGATGATCGATTGCAAGTCATCCACGCCCTGCGCACCGAGTTCGTTGTCACCGACGAATTCCACGATGCGGCCGAGAATCGCTCTATTCAGAGCTTGTTGCGTTTGATCCGCAATGGCTGTTGCGTGTTCCAGCTCAGTAAGAGCGGAGAAGAAATTTAAGAGAGTTTGGCCGGCGGCCTCATTGATATCGCGCGCAGCAAATTCTTTCTCAACTCCTTCACGCCCGATCTTGTCGAGTTTGTCCAAAGCGATCAGGGCGGAATCATGTTTCTCCAATGCGATGCCAGCAACAGCCAGTATGCCGGTGAGCGCCTTGCGATGATTCAATCGAACGCAAAAATCGTTGAAGCCAAGCTTCGTCAAAACTTCGCTCGCGGCAGCACAAATCTCGGTCTCCACGATCATCGATCGCGAACCAAGCACGTCGACGTCGCATTGATAAAATTCCCTGTACCGCCCGCGTGCGGGACGATCCGCGCGCCACACCGGTTGAATCTGGTAACGTTTGAAAAACTTCGGCAGCTTGTCGCGATACTCCGCGACGACACGCGCTAGTGGCACCGTCAAATCGTAACGTAGCGCAAGATCCGCTTCGCCAGTGCTCTCGTGAACGCCGCGTTTGAGAATCTTGTAGATGAGCTGGTTGCCTTCTTCCCCATACTTGCCCGTCAACGTCTCGATGTTCTCAACCGCCGGCGTTTCCAACGGCTCAAAACCGTAGCGCTCGTAGACTTCTTTAATCACACCGATGACGTATTCGCGTTTGCGAACGTCACTGGGCAAAAAGTCGCGCATGCCGCGCGCCGGTTGCGTCTTTTGGGTAGTGTGGGTCGAAGGCATTACTTAAAAATAGAGAACCCCGCGTAAATTACAAACTGGTTCAAGCCGCGATTCGATCCCGCCCGATCGCCATTCGAGATGTGATGAAACCTCACGCCTAAACTCACCGCACGTTTCTCCGACGTGAAGATGCGAATACCACCGCCCGCTTCACCCACTAACGCTAGCTTGCCGGCGTCTTCGATCGGCACTGACTTATTGAACCAAAGCAACCCGCCGTTTACATGCGCGAACGGGTGTACTTTCGAGCCGTTCGCAAAGTCGAGTTGCAACCCGAGCGGCGTGACACCACCACCGTACGCGGTTTCGCGTTGAAAAGTTGTGACACCGCCAATAGTCGTGCGGCTAACAATCGTACCGGTTGCCAGCGCTAGTGGCACTGCGTCGAGGATGTACTGAAGCGCCAGACTATCATTTGCCGCGAGCGTGCGGCCATAGCGGAACGCGGCGATCGCAAATTTGCGATCTTCCGCCTCATCGTCGCGCAGTCCACCAAAGATCGTCGTCGCCTTGGGTGAAAAGCCGCCCCAAAAACCAAATTCGTTATCGCCGCGCTTTAAGAGAAACGGGTTATCGTTATTTTGACCAAACACTGAAGAGCTGAGACAAACTGCAAGCGCAATCGCGCCAACCACAGGTGTGAAAAGTTTCATTCAAAGGTTTTCCTCTTGTGTTTTGAGTTCGAGCTTTAGCTGTCCGGCAACCTAAAGGTTGAACTCCGAACGGTATTCTCGAGTGTAATTCACGTAGTTCTGCCAAAACTGTGCGAGGTCAGCCACTTCCTGATCGGTCAGCGGCCGCTTCACACGCGCCGGCGTTCCCATGACCAGCGAGCGCGGTGGAATCACTGTCCTCGGACTCACAAGCGATCCGGCTGCGACCAGCGAAAACTCACCGATCCGCACGTCATCGAGCAGGATCGAACCAATGCCGATCAACGATCCTCGTTCGACGTAGCAGCCGTGCAACGTCACGCTATGACCGACAGTGACCTCCTCTTCGAGGATCGTCGGGTGCGTTCCGTTCTGCACGTGAATCA
>DATNJO010000055.1:0-9600 GCA_035603895.1 Pyrinomonadaceae bacterium | reverse complement strand
CCAGCTTTTAGCTGATTGTCTTCACCTTGCGTGGGAAATATCAGATTGGTTTCACCGTAAGTGCCGTCAGTAAGCAAGTCACGATTCACAACATAAAGGTAACCATCGCGCGGCGACTCGATGCTGATCCTGAGACTATCGCCCGCGCGAAACTTTATGTCTGCTTCGACGCGTTTCGGTATCCAATCCTCTCGGTTCCAATAACTCCCGGTCACTGATCGCTCACCGTTGGAGGACCCGGCTGGTTCCGGCTCGAATTTCCAAATGGTCACACCTACCTGCAACCTGGCTCGATCGGTTCGTTTCGTTGCTGCCGTGGCGCGCCGATATGTGGCCTGAGGTCGTTTCGGCCCGGGTTTCGACTTTCTCGGTCTGTTGTTAAGGAAATCGTCTGCAACGATCGCTCGATCGTTTTCCTTTTCTTCCTGCTTAGTGACTGGAGCTGCCGGCTGCTGACTGGCGGCTGACGTCGACAACACGATGATCCAGAGTAGTCCCAGACCCTTCAACGTAGTTCGCCATAGAAACATGCATTGACCTCCGACCGACAAAATAAACTTCGTTCGAGACTATCGGTGTTGAGACTCCATCCCATGACGTAATGGTTTCAGCCCGCAGTTCATTACCACCAGTTTTTAGTCAGATAGCTATGTAATGTTTTGAGGTTTTTACCACTTCGATCAGGAAAGGTGTGCGCAGTCGAAGAGATGTAACTCCTAAACTGTTGTGTTTTCTGGAGCTTTCAGAACGTGAGTCTCCGTAAAGTCTTGCCCAAAAGCGAATGGGTTCTAACTCAAGCTGCGTTTGACGGCTTTCTCGCCACACTCGATATCAATCGAGATACGGCAGGAGAGAAGTATGAGCACATCCGACTCAAGCTATTGAAGTATTTTCAATGGAGCGGATCGGATGTACCTGATATCGATGCCGACGAGACGATAAATCGGGTCATGCGGAGAATCTATGAAGGCCAGGACGTCCATAATCTTCTTGGCTATATCTATGGTGTCGCCAAACTGGTCCATGCAGAGTCAGTAAAGCGACGAAATCGGAAGCAGGTGCTCGATGAAGGATTGTTGATTGAGCTGCCATCCAGGGTCGAAAGTGAGGTGGCAAATTACCAGGAGTGTATGGAACGCTGCCTCGGATCTCTCAACGACGAAGATCGTGAGGTTATTACTGAGTACTATCGGTATAACAAGGCCAAGAAAATCGACTGCCGTAAACGGCTCGCGGCAAAGCTCGGCATTTCTGTGAATACGCTGCGAGTAAAGATGCATCGACAACGTACGAAACTTGAGTTATGTGTGGAGAAATGCATGGCTCGATCGGGTGCACCGACTAACTGTTAACTCTGGTTATCGACACGTGAAAGAGATGGTTTGCTTTGGCAGCTAGATCAATTTCGGAAACGAAACGAGTCCAATACTTGCTGGGTCTGTCTTCTCCGGCCGAGCGCGAGCAAATCGAAGCGAACTACTTTGAAAATGCAGACGCTTTTCAGGAAATGTTAGCGGCCGAGGATGACCTCATCGACGCATACGCGTGCGGTGAACTCACGGGTGAGGAGCGGCGTAGCTTTGAAAAGAATTTCGCAGGTTCGTTTAGCGGAAGGGATCGTGTTCAGTTTGCTCGTGGTTTCGCTAACGTCATATCTGCCACTCAGCCAGTTAACACCAATCTCCCAAAGACACGGCTCAACATCTTTCAATTGCCCCGTTTATTAAGGACCGCACCGATCGCGGCGGTGATTGTCTTCGTAGCGGCGCTTGCATGGCTAGTTAGTGATCGCTGGAGAATGACTAATGAACTCCGCGAACTACGTGCAGAATCCGCAGAGCTTAGCAAACGAACCGAGGAGTTACAGCGAAGGAGTGACACAGAACAAACACGCACGACCGAGCTCGCCGCGCAACTCGCTGGTCTGCAAGCACAACCCGTCAAGCCGCAGCATTCTGGACGCAGGCTAACTCGCGAGGTTCACGTAGGGTGGAATTACACTGACATTATTGTTCGTGGTACAGCAAAAGACCCGCAAGGTAACGTTGTGAGCGGTGCAATCGTAACGCTAACTGACTCCGCCAGAACCTTCACCAGAACTCAATCCACCAACAAAGATGGCGCTTACGTCTTCAACGCAATCCCACCAGGCACTTATTCTGTCGAGATAAAGGCACAGGGCTTCAAAACCGCCATAGTTCCAGGTCTAAACGCAGTTGTCGGTACTCCGACAGCCCTCGACGTGCAACTCGAAGTTGGCGCTATTTCTGATACAGTTGCCGTTACCTCATCCGCCCAAATTCTCATTAACCGCGAAGATGCTTCACTCGGAAACACTTTTGTAAGCAAAAAAATAACTCAACTTCCGCTTGAGGTCCGCAATGTACCCCATCTGTTAAGTCTGCAAACTGGAGCAACTCGCGATGGTTACGTAGCGGGTACGCGAGCCGATCAAAGCAACATAACTCTCGACGGTGTGGACCTGGCACCTCCCGACACTTACTTCCTGGTACCACCCAACGCAAATGGGAGTAGTGAAACTAACCTCCGCATACCAAACTCTCTTAGTTGGATTAGATTTCAGATAACGCTCGAACAAGTCGCAATTCACGAGGACTATACATTCATCATAAAAACAGCAGATGGCCGCTATGTAACAACTGTCAGTTGGATCGAGCCACTTACGCCGGACCAAACGATCATCGACACTCCTCTCATACAAACGGCCGATCTACCTTCCGGCGATTATGTGCTCCTGCTGATGGGAAAAGAGCCTGATGGTTCATTCGTCAAAGTTACTGAGCACTCTTTGAAGATTATCCGGTATTAATGACTTTGAAGAAACGGGGACGGACCATGTGGTCCGTCCCCGTTCTGACGTTCGAGGCAAAGCCTCTCAAACAACCGCTACTGAAGGTCTAACTAAAACGCCGACCGCTGTATTCCACCCTTCAACGCCTCATCAATCCGCGCGATCGATTCATTCAAATGCGCGCGGACCTCGAGCGACGTCGACAACCCGGGCCGCGCAACGGTTCGTTGCAACTGCCCGCGAAGCGTTACCAGACTTTGACGCGCCAACGTCCGCGCGTCTTCCGGTACCGCTGCGTCTCGCAACACCATCCCGATCATCTTGCGCAGGTGTTCGCGTTGCAACGAACGCCGGTAACTATTGATGTTCACCGACGCACCCGGCGTCTTCGTTTCCGCCCAAATCGAATCCTGGACTTCCGTAAACAGCAAGCCCAAAGTAAACGGCTCCACCGGCGCCGCCACTCTCAATTCCGAATCCTGAATTCTACTCATCACGGTCGGAAGGAAAATTCGATCCAGCACCTGCCGTTGCAGATTCAGGACCACCTGGTGAACCGGCACGTCCATACGTCCCGGTGTGAAGGTGCCGAAATCGATAAAGCGTTCGTTTTCCAACTTGTTGAGCAGTTGCGGCTTGAACTGAAAAGCCGTCGGCGCAAACAAATTGTCGCGTAGCAATTGCAGCGCTTGTTTTTGCCTCTCCGCTGGCACCGGTTCAAACGGCAAACGATTGCCCGGATCGCCAACGTGGCTGCGGTAATGGTACATACCGCCGATGTACTTCGAAGTCAGGAACAGAGAATTGGCCGTCTGGCCGAGAGCCGAATTGAAGCTGCGTCGCAATACCTGATAACCCTCGCCAGGTCTTTCCAGCCGTTGCTCCATGTTGTTCCAAATCTCACGGGCTAAACCAACGCGATGCGCGTAATACTTCAGCGGGTCAGTGCCCAGGTCGAAACGGTTGACCACTGGATCCATGTCGAGTCCCGGACCAAAACCAGCATCTTCGTCAGTGTCGTAAGCCAGTTGTGGTTCGGCCGCTCGCGACGCGATCTTTCGTAATTCAGTTTGCTCGCCTTCAACGCTCGACGAGTCGATTGGTTTGTAAGCGTATTCGATGGCCCAATAATCGTATGCGCCAAGAGTTGATTGGTGGTATTCACCCTGCTTGCCACCACGTGCCGCGATGTTGGTCGGAATGTAATCCATCACCGAACCAGTTAACCCATCACGTCCGGTAACGCCCGGATCCTGCGCCTGCTCGAAACTGTGGATCGTGCTGGCGCGGAAGTTGTGGCGCAGTCCCAACGTGTGGCCTACTTCGTGAGCGGCGATTGCACGCAGAAAATCCTTGATGAACTTGTCAGCGTCGGAACCATTCGGATCCATGCCGCGGCCCATCAGGAGATCGAAGCCAAACTCGGCATCGCGCACCGCACCGCTCGCAAAATCACATTGATAATGAGCGTTGACCGTACTCCATGGCGCTACGAATGCGCGCGGAGTTGCATACTCCCACGGCATCGCGGACGGATTGATATGCTCCTGCACTTCGCGCCGTGAGAATCGAGTCATCGCTTCGGAGAAACGAATATCGGCATCGTAGATCTGACCAGTCTCCGGATCGGTACGCGAAGGTCCCTGTGCGAAGCCCGGGTCCGGGTAACCAGCAAACCAACGAATCGTGCTGTAACGAGTGTCGCCGGGATCCCAATCCGCATCATCCGGCTGTTGCTTTACTTCAATCGCGTTTTGAAATCCGATCTTCTCAAAGGCTTTATTCCACATGAGTATGCCGTCGCGGATTGAATCGCGATATTTCACGGGAATCGTGTTCTCCAACCAGAAAACGATCGGTTGCTTTGGAGGCGACAACGCCGCTGACGGATCCTGTTTCACTAAATGCCAGCGATTAACGAAACGCTTCGTCGTGGTGCTGCGGTCGTCGTTGCTGTAGTCCTCGATCGAATTGACGAAGTGGCCCACGCGAGCGTCTGCGAGTCGTGGCCGGAAACCTGTTTGCGGTCGCTCACCGATGCTGTAACGCAGATGAAAGAGCATGCTGCGCACGTCGGGAAGGTTAGCTGGCGGCCGAGGCAATGGCGGCGGCGGTTGGCCCGGCGCCAGCAGTGGCGGCAGGGGCGGACGTTCCGTCGCGTAATGCGCGATAGTTTCGATTTCTACGTTTTGTGGAAACGCTTTGACTGTGCCGAAGACACTGTTCTTTGGATCGAAGCGATATGGAATTCTGTACGTCGCTTCGAGATCGTAACTAAGCATCGGCAGATCTGTGAGCACGAAAGCGCCGAAGTCGATCAGAATACTCTTGCGTTCCGGATGTGGCAGACTTTCGATCCTGGTGATGCCCAGGATTGAGTCGCTGAAGGACCTCGCAACCGCGCGCTGCATCGGACCATTGTCAGCATGGAAGCGAATGTTCTTGACCACTAGCTGCACGTTTTTTCCCTGCTTGTGGAAAACAATCGGCGCCTCGCCGGCCATTGCGGCGGCGTAAAAGCCTCCCTCACCGATGCCGGAATCAATGGTCATCGAGACGAGATAAATCTTCTCGAACTGCTCGGGCAGAATCTCCAGATAGACTTTTTCATCCGTGCGGTAGAGCGTAAAGAGACCTTTGATCACTTGCGCATCTTTGACGACGTCCGCAAACGCTTTATCTTTCGGCGGCTCGGGCTGCGCGGGTTTCTTTGCGTCTGCTGATGGGGCAGCCGTTTGCGCAGCCGGATTCGGTTGCTGCGGCTGCTGAGCAAAAAGTACTGAGGTACATAGAAGAGGTATTGAGAAAAGTAAACCGATTCGGTTTTTCATTGTCTACTCCTTTGACCGCGATGGGGAAGACTATTCAGTCTTTGGAATACCCGCGGGATAGATCCTTGCGACCAGAATTCGGCCTGAGGTTAGTCCCCGGGAGTGAAAGCAAATTAGAGCAGCCGCAGTGAATAACGTTTGAAGGGTCAGAATTATTACTCGGGTGACCCCAAAAGGTAAAGGAAGTTATACGGTTGTTGGCGGGGATTGTTCAGGAAAAACCAGGGTGTTGGGCTAATCGCTCCAACGCGGGGCATGGCTATGCGCCGGTGCTCATAAACTTGTGCCGTTCGCTCGGATCGGAACCGCCTGCAGAATAAAGGGCTCCCTCAGATTCTCGAGCACCGGCTTTAAAGCCATCAATGAATCGTTAAACTCTCTAAGAATTTGCTCGAATCCCGTGTCGTGAAGCTTATTTACCGACTCATGGAGCGATGCTTGAGCCTCTATCATCGTACTGGTGGCCGCTGAGGTTTGATGCAATGCCGAGACCGAAGCTTCAAGTTGTTTGCCTTGTCCTTCCATGACTTGAATAATCTCGTTCGCTCGTTTTTCAAGTTCCAAGTCCCGCAATGCACCAAGAGTGCTCCTGATATCAGAAATCAAGTGTAGCGACTCATGCGATACCCTGCTCAACTCAGTGAGCAAGTGGATATTGTCTTGAACCATGCCCTGTTGTTCGGAAACTGCATTGGATATCTGTTGTTGATGAGCCAGCGTCTTCTGCGCAGTTGTCGTGATCGATTCCAACACGGAGGCAGCCTGTTGATCCATGCCGGCTTTGATTGATTCAAACTTCTGTAAGAACTCAAACTGGGTATTAGACATTTTGATCCCAACTCGATCTAACGCTTCCCCAAATGTTCTGAGCCCCGTTCGAAGATTCTTCCCGAAGCAACTTACTCCACTCGATTACGCCGTCGCGTAGAGCTTGACGCTCTTCCTGAAACGACTGAAGAGTTACTGACGCTTGTCGGCGCACGTAATCCAAAACCGTGTTACTGATTGCGATGAGTTGTTCCTGTAAGCCCGAAACGGCGGTGATGTCCGTTCGTTTCTCTTCCGGAGCAATGACTTGGAGAAAAGGCAAAAACAGGTTTGTGATTCGTTCCTGAATAGTTGTGTAGAGTTTCTCTTCACGATTCTGAAGGGCTGTAGCAATTAGCATCAAAACCAAAGCACCCGCCAGACCGTAAAGCGTCGTCAGAAATGCATACGACAACCCCGCAGTAACATTAACCAGACTTTGTTTGATAACGGCAACATCCTCGATGTCACCACCTAGAAACTCCGCGAATCCACCAACAGCTACGGCCACACCGGCGACAGTCCCCAACAGTCCCATGACCGGTAAGGCCCAGATAAATGTTCGTACCACGCTGTATCCGGCTCTGACACTCTCCTCATCAGAATACAGTTGTTGTTGAAGCAGGATATCGGCGTCTTGCAAACCTGGTGTTCTGGACCACTGCTTTGCCAATGTACGAACACGCCGCAGGAGTGGACTGTACTCTGTTGCCGGTAGCTCCAGTTCTGCGGCAAGGCGATCCAGTCCATTGAGTTTTGCCGCGTCCATTGAGTGGACCAGAAGCGCATTGACTGATAAACGCTTTATGGCACCCGTTCTCAAGTAGCGCACTGCACAAATCGCAAGGCCCCAAAAGAAGAGTACCAGGGTAAAGACTGGTACCACGCCTGACGGTTCTCTCAGATTGAAAAGCCGTCCGGTCATCCCTGAAGGATTCGCCACTAAGTAGATCGTTAGAGAGCAACCTAGACCTGCGAATACTCCGACGATCGCGGCAATTACTCGACTTGTTACCTCGGAAAGTCGCAATAAGGCAGGTATTCTGACCGGAAACACCGAACTCGGGCCGGCGTGCAGAGTTAGCACGCTGGGACTGCTTTGGTTTGCAGATTTGGTCGCAATCTCCGGGACGTTTTCCAGACTCTTGGGCCGCGGCGATCCACAGTAAGCGCAATACTCATAAGAGTCATCGCATTCATTAAAGCATTTTAGACAGTTCTGCATTGCGTCCTCCCGGTGGGTTCGAAATTCATTGTTGAGTGGCAGCCCTTCCTTCACTAACAAAGCGCAGTGGCTGATCGGTGTCTAGCGGCATCCAACCCGTACTAAAGCCCATCTCTTCAGCGGCGATCTTTCTGGCGAGAAAAAATGATTCGAGGCCATCAGGACGAACAAAGAAATGCACAAAGCGGGATTTACCATCCAACGCTGCCAGATACTGCCGATAAGCTGAATCGCGAAGGTGGATTTCCTGTCTTGCGTAACCACCATCAGGCTTCGGCGTGAAGAGTGTCGAAATGCTGTAACTGCCGTGGGTAAGGTTGGTCTCTCCCCGAGCGATGAAATGGCCATCCTCTGCTTCGATTCCATCGTAACGAGCAATCCATGAATAGATATCGAAGATCGACCGAGGAGAGCCCCACTTTTTCCTCAACCTGAGCGAGAGGTCCTCGTTATTAAGCGGGAGAATTCGGTCCTTTTCACATAAGAAATTTGCAGGTGTCGCTGACGTTGAATGCTCGAGTGGAAGTCGCTTTAGCACGACGACGCCGCTGGCGGCCATCACCGTGAAGATCATTATGAAAACAAGCACACCGACAGTGTTGCTCAACAGGTCCACCATCGGAACTAATGATGGTTGCACTGCTTCAGGTTCTTTGCGTCTTCGTCTCATTTCGATGGTTGCAAAAGACGAACAGGCTTATCTTGAGAAATCGGCTCGTAACCGACATCCACTTTTTTCTGTCTGAATTCGTCTGCGAGTAACTGAAAATCCTTAAAGCCTGACGGCCGAACCGCAAAAAGCACATAGTGGGTTTGTCGTTTTGCGGTCATCTCGATGACGAAACTCGACAGTTCAGGTGTGCTCTTGCTTGCGGAGTCCGAGAACGCCTGAATCGATTTCAACTGTTTTCCAGTGTGAACGACTGCCGATTTCCCGTCCCATTCAACCAGGATCGGAATCTTCTTTTTGTTATCGGCCTCCAACGGTAACCAACCCTCTGTTGCGTTTGGCCCAAGTGCTAAGGCAGCGACACTCAGCGTTACAAATAGTAGAACGCCAAGCACGCACATCAAGAGACCTATAAAAGGCAGCAGGTCAAAGTGTTCATCCGATGAGTTCCTGGAAACTGTCACAGCTTTCTAACCGACTTGGGTTAGCCACACACGATGCCATAGGCGGGGCGGTAGCCTTTCGATTGGGCCTCTTGCTGTGTCATGTATTGACCGTTTTTTGTATCGCCATACCACGGCGTATTTGGACAATGGTAGATTCCGGATTTTGTGTTCACCCACACCTTTACAAGTGGGTTGCCGGAACTGGTACCTGTTTTGCGGGGACTAGGAGCGGAGTCGCCGGCATTAATATTTACAACCGGCTCGCCAGGACTCGCATTTACGTTTGGCGCGGGAGGATTGTCTGTCGACGTTTCCCGGTGGAGTGTTTTCGACGTGATGAATCCACTGATCAATATAAGAGCGGCGAGACCCAATATGAAGGCCGTTGACTTGAGATCTTTCTTTATCATGCTACTTGCTGTTGAGACATTCAGATCGCAAAACAGTCTCGTTTAGTAGTCTGATGATCTCCGCGTCCGTAACGGACTGACCGGTCGTTCGTTTCAGTTCCTTCCGAATTACCGTAATGACATTCTCGGAGCAAAGAACTCTGGCGAGGGATTTCGGAGATGTTGCCCGCTTGGCCTGCCACAACGTATCGATTTGACGTCGCTTCAACGACTCTTTCGTGAGGTAGTAAAGGGAGTTCGCCTTTTGAGCCAATGTATCTTCACCAAAGAGATCGACTTCCAAGGCGAGGTCCACCACGATCGGTAGACCACCAGTGATGTGATAGACCTGCCAAACGGCACCACTCGTGAGGATTACCCACTCGACCCCTTCGTTAACTGCGTAGGTCTCGACCTGAC
>DATNJO010000054.1:0-14730 GCA_035603895.1 Pyrinomonadaceae bacterium | reverse complement strand
CCTTCTTTCATCCGTATGCAGGATTTGCGAGACAGATCTTAATTCAGTTGAAGCGATTTTAGATCCGTTTACCGGTGTTGCTACCTCACTATTGTCAGCGCAATTAGAGTATCGAGGGAAGCATAACCTGAAACTAGTCGGCATCGAACGAAACCCTTTTGTGGCTTCGGTCGCTCGAGCTAAGTTGAACTGGCCGACCTACGATATTCAAAGGATCAAAGGCGCGATTCCAGAGCTTGTTGACTTTGTTAGAACGCGCACGACTCGTGATTTTGAATTACCTGAGTTATCGACGCTACAAGATGAACGCGTAATGCACCGGCGGCGACTGTACGACCTCATGTTTGCTCGCGATTTAATTGATGGTGCGGTTCAGCTGGGCCCTGAGCGTGATTTTTTCTTGCTGGGTTGGGCTTCAACTATTGAGAGCGCAAGCAACGTGCGGAAAGATGGTCGAGCGCTGCGTTTCGTTAATAAGGAGAATCGACAACCCGTTTATAAACACTTAAAAGCTAAGTGGCTTGAAATGGCTTCAGATTTAGAGAACTGTTCTAAAGTTCTTTCAAACGTGAAACGAGGCGAAATTACAAGTTCTATCATTGAAAGTGATGGCAGAAGTTTAGAGGCGCTTAATGCGAGCGATACCAGGTTCGATTTAGTACTTTATTCTCCACCGTACCTTAATAATCTCGATTACTCAGAGGTCTATAAAATGGAGTTGTGGCTCAGCAAGGCTGTGACATCGAATGCCCAATTCCGAAGGCTTCGTCTTCAAACACTAAGGTCTCATCCGAGCGTCACTTTCCCAGAAACGTACTTGGTTGACCATTTACCAGTATCCGCTTGGAGCAAGCGTTTGCGTAATGCGCTCATCGAGTCCTTACCACGCGACCGCCGAAGAAAAGAGAGAATTCGTACAATTCGCGCCTATATGGACGATATATTGTTGTCGTTACGTAATCAATTTGTTTTTACACGACCAGGTGCTCCAGTGGTTTGTGTGATCGGTAACTCGATCCATGGAAAGAAAAGACAGCCAATACCGATTGCCACAGATTTGTTAATAGCATCACTTGGGATTGAAGCCGGCTTCTTAATCGATAGGCTATACGTGACTCGGTATACTAGACGGCGAGACTACCGAAAAAGACTGCTTCGCGAAGGCATTCTGATAATGCGTCGACCGCACAATAAAAAATAGTGGCAACTAGACAGAAACGCGGCAAATTAATCTCATTTGAGCCCTCGGCTAGAATTCAGGGATTACTGGGCCGGGAGTTAATAAGTACAGACTATGTAGCGCTAGCCGAAGCAATTCGAAATTCTTACGATGCAGGTGCTCGGAAGATCACATTAACGCTTCACCCAGGGTTTCCACAGAAACTTGCGATACTCGACAACGGATCTGGGATGACCCTTCGAGACTTCGAAAAGCTCTGGATGACTCCCGGCTACAGTGCGAAAGCATCCCCAGAAAAAAAGGCTGGTCGGGCTACACTCGGCGAAAAAGGAATCGGAAGATTTGCGATCAATAGACTCTCCAATAATTTGGTTCTCTCGACAAAAAGCGAATCGGCTCAAAAGGTGCTTCGGGCTGAGTTTGACTGGACTCGTTTTGAGGATCAGGAAAAGAAGCTAAAAAGCATAAAAATACGCGCTATCGATGTCGTTGATGAAGAACTCATTCGGCAAGGACACGGGACTCGGTTGGAGCTGTCAAGGCTTAGAAGAGAATGGAATGAGAAAGATTGGAAGGGATTAAGAAATGAAATTAAGAAACTAATATCTCCATCTGCGGCTTCGAAGGATTTTGAAATAGTTGCGAACGCATTAGGCTGGGAATCAGGTCCAATCAAACCCGACTTCGATGCGCGGGGTTCGTACCAATATGTATTCACTGTTAACAAGAAGGGTCGGATCACATGGAGTCTTACAAGGCCCGATGGGTTAATAGAGCAGTTGAGTACTGAAGGCCACCGGATTCCAAGCACGGTCACGGGAACGACTAGTGTGGGCAATTCGTTTGGATTTGTCTCCGGGCGATTTTATTTCTTTGAGAAGCCAGCTCAAATCAAAAACCTGGGCTATGAGGCGGGCATTGGAATCTACCGCGACGCATTTCGCGTCGAACCATACGGTCGAACCAATGACGATTGGCTAGGTGTAAAGTCCCTCCGAGCTAAGCGTCAAGGGCACGCGCCTGTTAGCCCTTCCAAACTTTTTGGATTCGTCGAGATCTCTCGTTACGAAAATCCGAAATTGCGAGATCTTACAAACCGCGAAGGTATTCAAGAATCTAAAGAATTTGACCAATTCCGTGAAGCGATGTTTCAAAGGTTTGATCACTTCGCGGGTTTCATTGCAGAGGACCGCTCGAAAATGCCTGTAGCACCCACCATAGCAGGGCAAAGGCTAAGCAGTACTCGTCAAAACAGAGCCCAAGTTTTTGGCAATTTTGCCGACCAATTAGCTCATCAGTTGAGACAGCCAATGAGTCATATTGCAACCACCGTTGCAACTTTACAAAGACATGTCAATAAGAAATATGGCAATGATGAACGAATCGAACTATTTACGGAGAGGATTCTAAAGAACGTAACACGATTAAATTCTAACATTCAGGGAATTTCGGACTTAGCGACGAATCTTAAAACGCCTGTATCCGATATCGATCTCTTGAAGATGATCGACAATCTCGTCACGGCGCATAAGCCGAACTTCAATCAACAGGACGTCCGCCTGACATTCAAAACTGATTTGGCAGAGGCTGTTGTAAGATTCAGTAAATCCGCCTTGGAGTTCGTTCTGGAAAACTTTCTTAATAATGCTCTAAACGCGACAAGCAATGGGAATGGAAAAGGTGAACGCGCGGTGTTTGTAAACCTAACAAAAACACGCAACTACATATTTCGAATTTCTGTCGAAGACAACGGCGGGGGCGTTGCGTTACACAAGGAGCGTGACCTTTTTAATAAACCTCTTGCTAGTACTACCGGATCTGGCAATGGTCTGTATTTCTCGAAACTACGAATCGAGCAATTTGACGGAAGAATAGGGTATGAGCGACTTCAAGATCGAACAAAGTTTTTTGTCGACATTCCGGGAGCGAGCGAATAATGAATGAGCAGGTTTTGGTAATCGATGATGAGCAAGATTCGGTTGACAGCATCTGCGATCTGCTGACCGTAGCAGATATTTCTTGCCGCGGCGAAACGGATGCAGCCAAAGCGATAGAAAGTTTTCACGCCAACCCAACCGATATCGTCGTCGTCGATTATTTATTGAACGGCACTGCCGGAATCACGGGGTTGGACGTGGTAGCCAAACTGAAGGATATAAAACCTTTTACTAGATTTGTCATGATCTCGGGCTGGATGCGTGGAGAAGGCGACGAAAATGAGAGGGCCAATAAGATGAAGGTTGCTCATTTTTTACGTAAGCCTTTCGATGCCACCGAATTAGTTAGCGTCGTGGACGAACTACTGAAAAACATTGAGGCTAAGGCAAATGACTGGCGCGCGATGGCGGAAGAATACGTATCCGTTCGAAAAGTTAGCGCTGAAGAGGTTCGGGCGGTGAATGAAGAATTTAAACTCGAAATAATACAAGCGTTCGAGAGACAGGAATCCAATGACTGATTTCTTTTTGGATACTTGCTCTCTCAAATGGCGCTATTTGACCGGAAACCCGACGTCGCACGTTAATGCAATAGTCGAGTCATCCGACAATGCTTACATTGGCGAGTTAACAATCTTAGAATGGTCAAGCGCTTTGGCTGATGCAGTTCGAGAAGAACACATAACAAAAGAAGTGTTCAAGACAAATGAGCTTGCGCTTTTTAGCGATATAGCTGCGGACCGGCTGAAGGTCTTCAAAACCCGCCGAATCCTCGAGCGGGCAAGAGCCTGGATTGAATACATTGGAGTGATCGGACTTCGACATCTAAAAACAAACGATGCTATACACTTGTCCACGGCTTTGGAATTGTCCTCTCAAGTTCAGCGAACGGTAACCTTCGTTACGTCAGATTTAAAGTTTTACAATACCTTAAACTCCTTCGACGTACTTAGACCAAATCTATTGCCTATTTATTTTGCCCGTTAGTTTTTGAGAATCTTACCTATCAAGCTCTTTTAGCTTGAATTGTAACTTTCCGCGTTACACGAACGAAAAAAAATGCGAGGGCTGGCGAAAACATCAGCAAGCAATTGAGGCTGCCGGGTGTCAATACTAATCGTAGATGACGATTCCATGATCAAGAATTTGCTCACGCAACAGTGTCGAGCAATTTTCTAACTCAACGACATCGACTGAACGAGGTAAGACCTGCAATAAGTGCCCGACGCTCCCGAACAGCCGATCTCCCGGGAGACCTTCGACAGCAAAATCGAAATCCGAGTGAACAGTGGGTCGGCGGCCTTTGGCTAATGAGCCAAATAGCCATACTTTCTTAGCTCCTTGTTCTCTAAGAAACCGTGCAGCTTGGCGGATGTATTCCTGGTCATCGCTGCTGATAGATACCGGCAAGGAGCCTGCTGGAATGTCTTGGGCCGAGACCTTCATGCCCGGATTATTGCACTTCTCTGAACCCATCACAATTTGTGCTCGGTTCAATTTCGCGACTTCACTGCGAAGTCAAGGCGCATTCTATTAGTAGGAGACAGCCGGTAGGGGCGAACTGGCTAAATGGATCAGACCATAAACATGTTGTCCGCTAACAACTCGTCTTCCAGCAGGCTAATCTGCGCGTCGACCATGCCGTAGGGGTTAAGTTCAGCGCAACGGCAGAAGGCCACGTATTAAGCAGTCTTTGCGAGTGCTTTTGGATTAGTTGCACTTTGAAGTGTCGACATGAGGACAAGCAGTGCGGCCGACTTTCTTTCAGGGTCATCACCAGGGCGACAAATCATTACTGCCAGTGCTTCGATCTTCTCTTCGAGAGAATCATCGTTGTCGGTTTCTGAGGTTTGCGACGGGTCTATGTTGTCGATAACCGTCTCGCCGGCGTCGACGCGTTGCACCAAGTCGCCGAGAGACGGGTCGTTCGTTTCCAGTCCATAACGGATTACCATGCGCGTCCCTGCGTCGATCGATTTGTTGTTGATTACTGTCTGGGCGCGGCGTTTGAGAGCATCGCTGGTGTGAGGTGTTTCTTCGCGTGGTTGTGCGCTGTTAAGATTAAGCATGATCTTCATCCTTTCTTCAGAAGGTTGATGGTCGAGGGTCGGCGTTGTGTTAGAGCACAAGGTCGGCCCGCTTTTTTTTGAGTGGGTGGTCCAGCACTCTAGCGTCGAGATTTTCGGCTGTCAACGCAAAACTACTAACCAGACTTCAATGTATACTTGTGCGCGAGATTTGGGCCACGGATTGACACGGACACACACGGACCAAACCTAGACGATGCCGAAGAAACGCCGGATCATAATCCTCGCTGGACCAAATGGCGCTGGCAAAACGACCTTTGCTCGCGAGTATTTGCAGCAGGAAGCGCATTGTCCAGACTTTGTGAATGTAGATCTGATCGCGGCCGGATTGTCGCCGTTCAATCCTCAGCGTGCGGCGATTCGAGCTGGACGGATTATGCTGTCGGAGATTCAACGCCGCGTTCGCAAGGGTGAGAGCTTTGCTTTTGAGACTACGTTAAGTGGGCATATTTACGCTCGGTGGATTCCGCAATGGCGCAGCGACGGCTACCAGGTGAGGCTTATATTTCTTGCGTTGCCGAATGCAGTGATGGCGATCGAGCGAGTCGCGGGGAGAGTCGCTCAAGGTGGTCATCATGTGGCGAGTGCTGACATTCGTCGCCGCTTTGACTCTGGGTTGAGTAACTTTCAAGACATTTACAGGAACTTGGTAGATGAGTGGTGGTGGTACGATAATTCAGACGATAAACCGCAGTTGCTTTCAAAGGGCGCTAATGCGAGGTAATCGATGAGCCATCGAATAAGTCCGGATTCAAGGGCAACAGCAGATATCACGCGTGCTTTACGCCGCGCGGCGAAGCGCGCTTTGGAGTTGGGGATGCAAACCGGAACTCCGGTTTGGGTAATGAAAAAGGGCAAACTCGTTGACCTCACAAAAGAGCTATCAGCAAGCAAAAAAGCGAGAAAAAGACGCGCGGCGTCGACGAAAGTGTCGAAGTGAATTGACGGTTCAGCCGTATCCTTAATTGAATCCCCAAAAATGCAAGTTGAATTTGAGAGTTCTCGTTTAGGACGTGAGAGATCTTAATCAGGACTTTGGCGTCCGCGTCCAGGACCTGCTAGATCCGGTTTAGAAGGTGCGGGATACCGCCTAAGACTTTGGCGATCTTGTTTTGAGCGTGGGCGATCTTTAACAGGATCGAGATAGATGCAATCAGGCTGCCTGGAACCCGGTTTAAGATCTGTGCGATGCGAGATTGAATCTTCGGGGTGACAAGAGGGAAAAGACGCGAGCACGGTGGGTGTCACCGCTGGAGTCACCAAACTCCACGATGGCTCAATGGCTTTTAGCCGAGGTGGTGTAGTCTTTTCAGCATTCACCCCGAGATTCAGTCAGTAACAAAGATTAAAGATGGCGACAAAATAGGTGAGAGATCTCGCCCGGAGTTAACGGGCCAGGCAGGATTCGAACCTGCGTGACCATGTACTCCCACCGGCATTCGCCATCATTTCAAAAGGCCGACAAGGTTCGCGGAGACGACGGTCCCTCCGAAGAGGGGCACATTACAAGTGTGATGTAGTCCCCACAGCATTCGGCCCAATTCAAGCCACAAAGAAGCACAAAAAATGCGTTAGAAAAATCCGGCCTTTCTTGTGCCTCTTTGTGGCACATACTCACAACGCAACCGACTCGATCACGCCGATCCAGTGGTCTGCGTTGAGTTCACCGCGCGCGAACTCCGCGAGCACGTCAAAGACCTGATCCGAGAATCCACCGACGTTGAGAATGTCCTCACGCTCGCTCGCCTGGACCGTGCGGTACGGCTGCACGTCGATACAAGCCAGACGAGCCGCGGGATTACGATGCTTGAATACATTCCATTCTCGCATCGTCTCTGTACCACGACCCGCACCAGCGTCAACCCACGACTCGTAATCGGAAACAAAGATCACGAGATCGCCCTGTGCCTTGCGGCGGTTGAGCAAAGCCAGTGGTGCACTACAGTTCGTTCCACCACCACCGACCGAGGCCAGTCGCGCAGCATTCGTCATTACGCTGTCGCGCGAGTTGAGCTTCACGTCAACCACGTCGTGTTCGAACGGCAGCACTTCAGCGTGCGGATTCTTACGTAGCACTGCCGCGGCAACCAGTGCCGCTACGTCAATGCAACGCACCTTTGTCGTTGCGCCCTTGCGGAAACCCGTCACTGGCGACGACATCGAACCCGACACATCCGGACAAACGTAAACGCGTCCTTCAATTGCCGGAACATTCGCGATCGCGATCTCCATCGCATCCTGAAGCGCATCGCAAACTCCCTTCGGAACGTCAGCGTTCTCCTGGGCCATCGTGAACGCGACCATTAGCTGGTACGGAAACACGCGAGCCTTCGCGATCGCCTTCGGATCGCGCAGACGATCCGCAATCAGCTCCGTCATTCCCGGCTGACCAAACACGCCGTGACGTGCAAACGTGTTCAGGTTCATACGGGTCATCTGCCACGGCGCACGACGCGCGATCGCTGTCCACTCCGGCGTACCAAGCTCCAGCGCCGTTAGCATCTGGAATGGAACGTCCGGAACGTCACGCGACTCGCCCTTCTTGTAAGCCTCGAAGTTGCGCGCAGCCTCCGGCAACGCATCGACCGCGTATTCATGACCGATGAAGTAACCAAACAGCGCTTCACGCGCAGCGTCCTTCGGCTTTGGGTGGACCATCTTCACGATGTCGGCGAGCGACGGCGCCTGGCCCACGTTCGCCTTGAAGAGTGTTGCTGGATCGCGAGCGTCAAGCCACTCGCGTACGAGACGCTTTGGCGCGGTACCAAGCGACTTGCGGCCAACGACCCCCGAACGAACGATCTGCACGAAGTTGCGCAGCATCTTCGCGTTGTCGATCACACGCGGGAACACTCGTGCAAGTAGCTCACGGTCCTTCACCGACAGCACTGCGCAAAGCAGCGCCGGCATGTCCTTCATGTGGCCGCGCTCACGACAGAACACCGCTGTCTTCGCGATGAACTCCGCGTCGAGTTCGGCGCACAAGGCGATCGTCTTCGCGAGTTGCTCGTCGGCAGTTGCATAGAACGTTCCGTTCAAACAACCTGTCGCAGCGTACTGCGCGAGCTGATGCTTTGGCGGAAGAGCATACGCGGGAGCGCGCTCTTCGTTGATCGCGTCGGTTGCCGGAATCAGCTTTCCGATTAGCGACTTGAATAGTGTCTTGTTTGCCATTGTTCGTTACCTCCGTGGTCATCGAGGTACCTTTGCTTGCGAGTTAAGTGATTGGCTCCGGGAGTAGGATTCGAACCTACACTTTCGAGTTCAAAGCCCGACGTGCTGCCAGTTGCACTATCCCGAAAATGGTCGCGGTGGAAGGAGTTGAACCGTCGTCGCTCGATTATCAGTCGAGTACTCTGCCGTTGAGCTACACCGCGATGGTTGACCCGGATCAATACATTTTTGATTGCCGATTTTTGATTGACGATTGAGAAGACGTCAGGTTGTTCACTTACAAAATCGACAATCGAAAATCGACAATCAGCAATGACTTTGGCTGCGGCGGCGAGAGTCGAACTCGCACCAACTCGTTTACAAGACGAGCACTCTGAGCCAATTGAGCTACGCCGCAATTTTGGTGGCTGTGGGTGGAGTCGAACCACCAACCTCGCGCTTATGAGACGCTTGCTCTTTCCGGTTGAGCTACACAGCCGTTTACTTTGGAAGCCCGCGGAGGAGTTGAACCTCGTGCCTTTCCGCCCAGCTCTTGAGGTTCGGTTTAGAAGACCGATGCCGGGTACGCGGGCCGTCTGCGCCACGGATTAACACAGAGAACACGGACAGGAAGATTTCGTCTGTGTTCATCTGTGTAATCCGTGGCTCTAACGCTGACGCTGGCGCTCGCGCTGTACACGGTCCATGACGTCACGATCGTCGTGCATGTCCATGAACAAGTACTTGCGCCACTCGGCTCGCGCTTCTGCGTAGTGGCAAAGCACTACGCGTTCGAGCTTCACGCGCAATGCCGACTGCGAAGTAAGCAGTGGCATACGCGCTTCTGCCGGCGTCCGATCGGCCTTGCGGTTGTTGCACTGAATACAAGCGGTGACCACGTTCACTGGCGAGTTATCACCACCACGCGAACGCGGCAGGATGTGATCGAGCGTCAGTTCCGCAACGTTCTTCTTGTCGCCACAGTACTGGCAGCGAAACTTGTCGCGCATGTAGATTCGCAAACGCTTCATGCTCGACTGCTCGCGGCGGCGGCGAACGTTGATGTAAGTGCGGCGGCGAATCACCGAAGGAACTCGAAACTCAGCGTGAGCCGAACGCAACACGCGGTTGCAGTCGAATTCCTCGACGAACACCGTGTCTTTGAAGGTCATGATTATCGCGCGCGCGACACTGACAGTGCCGAGCGGCTCGTACGTTTGATTGAGCAGTAGAACCCTGTCGTTCAGTGCCATTACTCGGCACCTCCTTTCATTGTTGCTGACGCGAAAAACATTTGGAGCGCGCGGTGAGACTCGAACTCACGATATCGGATTTGCAATCCGGGGCCTTAGCCGCTTGGCGACGCGCGCGAGTTTGGAACGGAAGGAGAGATTCGAACTCTCGAGTCGAGTTTGGAAGACTCGCATGTTTCCAGCTACATCACTTCCGCAGGAAGGGCGCAGGGTTACTGGTGTGAGGCGCCTGCGCCGTCGCGTGAGGTGAGAATCGTTTTCGCCACAGATAAACACCGACTACACAGAAAAGAGTTCTGCTGCGTGTTCATCTGTGTAAGTCTGTGGCTAAAATTGGCGGAACTGAACGGACTCGAACCGTCATCGACCTGATCGACAATCAGGTGCCTCACCTCTCGGCCACAGTTCCAAAGCGAGATTGGCAGCGCGTGTCGGATTCGAACCGACGTTCACCTGATTGAAGGTCAGGTGGCTTCGTCCGCTTGCCTAACGCGCCAAAAAAGTTTTTGGGTGGGCCGAAGGGAGTCGAACCCTCACGAGCCGCAGTCACAGTGCGGTGCTCTGCCAGTTGAGCTACGACCCACAGAACATTTTTAATTGTCGATTGTTGATTTCCAACTGAAAAAGCGATTTGACATTCAAATCGGCAATCGCCAAATCAAAAATCGAAAATGAGTTGGCGGAAGGGACAGGACTCGAACCTGCAAGCGCAATGCGCGGTAATTTTCGGGACTACTGCCTTACCAGTTAGGCTACCCTTCCAAAAAAGTGCAAATGAAAATTCGTTATGCTAAAAAACAGATGAAGGCAGTGAGAACAATGTCGCGAACACACTTCGAGACACACTTCTCCTAAGGATGGCGATCTCTCGGACTCTCGCAAAGCACCGAGATCGTCATCCAGTTGAAGGCTCCTGCCTTCATCTCTCGCAAAAAGGTACTTCGATTGTCAAAAAACAAAGGAGCGGGCTTTTAGCCTCACAGGGAAGCTGCCCGCTCCTTACAATCCTCGCGAATTTTTCGTTGGAATTGGGAGCGGGAGTCCGCTCCCGCTGATTACTGCCTGCTATACCGACGATCTATCGGCGCCTGTTGTCCGAGTCTTTCGTTAAAGCTATTTGAGAGCTCTAACGCACACAAATGACCTCGCATGGCGCCGCTCGGCGTGGTGACGCCGGGCTTCCAATTGGTCATGTGTTCGGATGTGCGTTTAATCGTCATCAAGATCTTTTTCCTCATCGTACACGCGAGTCGTTCTCACGCGCAGGGGGTCTTGTATAAAACAGGACCACCGATCGAGTCAAGAGTTTTTTTGACTGAACTATATTTCTTTTTAATGTTCCTTAGTCACTGCTGATCTTCCACTGCTGTTTGCGGCGCTCGAGACGAACGTGCCTGAAAGGCCGTCGCCGCTGTGGCGAAGCTTCCAGACGAAGCGGCCATTGGTCCGTCGCGTTCTGCCGTCTTCAATGAAGGTGGCTGTTACCTTGTCGCCGTCAATTGAGCCTTTCACCTGGATGGGAGTCCGACGTGCAACGGGCAGAGTTTGACCGTTCTCGGAAAATTTCTCCCCTTTCGCAATGAACTCTTTGCCGTTCTGGTTGATGGTTAAGTGGAAGCCAACCTGCAAGTTGTCGAAGGACGTGTAGGCTGTTTTTTCTACGGTGTTGATGACGCGCCATTCACCAGTGAGGTCCTGCACGTCGGAATCGGAGCGTGTTGTAGTCGGCGAAGGTGCGTCAGCTACTTGCTTCGTCGCGCGCTCACTTGGCATCACATCGTTTTCACTGGGGACTTCCTCGGCTGCCTGTTCGACGGGGACTTGCTGCTGTTCGACGGCGCTGGCCACCGCTGCGGATTGTCGAAGCGTCTTCACTTTCGAACGCAACGCTACTGCGCCTACCACAACGCCCACGAGTAATGCGAGACAAACAGCGACAGCTAGTCGAGAGGAGAAGAAAGCAGATGGAACTGGTCCTGCCTCTACAAGTGGAACTACCGGCTCGGGCGTTGGGTTCCAATCGATTTCAGGCTCGCTGGTTTCTTTCGGCTGTTCCATATCGGCCGCTTCGATTCCAAAGAAGCGGCTCAGGATGACGCGTTCGTTTGGTGTGATCGTGCTCGCGTGTGAAGCGGGTTCGACGTGGTCGAAATCGATCTCCACATCTTGCAGCGCGACTGCCGCGTTGACAGCCGGAAAACCACTAAGACTTCCCAGCCTCGCATCGACGAGTTTGCCCTCGTGGAAAAGAAGCGTGCCATGCGTTCCAAAAGCATTGATCTCCAACCGTCCGGTTTCACGAAGCGACGTAATGCTTTTAATGATGTCGAGAATATTCGAAACAGTTTTCATCTGGAAAAAACCCCGGATTGCTGGATTGAGGGGGAATACAGGAAGAGGGTTGCAGTCTAGTGGCCAGATTCCGCAGTGTCAATTCGACAAAAAACTCGGGAATAAAAAGACATCCTCGCGGGTATTAACGTTGGAAGGCGGCTCTACCATCCAGGAAACACATAATTTGGCGCGGAGGTTGAGGTTGAGTTGTAAAAGAACTCTGGAAATTGGTGCATACGTCGATGGAGAGTTGAACCCGTCTGAGGCGGCAGCGGTGCAACGACATCTTGATGAGTGCGACGCTTGCAGCCGCGACTATCACTATCACCTCGCCTTGCGCTCGTCTTTGGGAGACAGTTCGCTTTATTACCGCACGCCGCTGGAATTGAAAATGCGCATCCGATCGATATCGCAAACGGAGGAGCAGTCAGAGGCAAGTAAACGCCCGATGCTTCCCTGGTAGCCGATCAGAAATTCACATCATTATTCCCTGCGTAGTCATTTCGTCACAGCTCTCAGAAACTATTTGCGCCAGCCGCCGGCGAGCACGAGCCAAACGCGACATCACCGTGCCTACAGGAACCTGGACCACTTCGGCGATCTGTTTGTACGACAACTCTTCAAACTCGCGCAGCACAATCACTTCGAGAAACTCCGGCGGCAGCTTTCGCAACGCTCGCCTGAGCATCTTTCGATCGGTCTCTATTAACAGCAACGTCTCCGGATCGGGAACGTCTGAGATGTGCGTATCTTTCTCCTCATCGAAAGACGCCGCCATTTCCGGCGAACGATTACGCTGAATCCACGTGTAGTAAGTGTTCCGCACAATCGCTAACAACCACGGCCGGGCGTCGCCGCCCTTGAAGGAATCGAAGTGTTTGAAAGCGCGGAGATAGGCTTCCTGCACGACGTCTTCCGCATCTCGTTCGTCGCGAGCGAGCCAACGCGCGAGGTTATAGGCCGCGTCAAGGTGCGGTAAAAGGGCTTCTTCATAAGTTGACTTGGGGATTCTCATTGCCGATCTTCCCTCGGTAGTTGCTAGGTTTGGGGTTCCCAGCACTTCTTGATCTGCTCGGCCACGAAAAGCGGTGGGTTTTGGTGACGAGCACCACGCTGGATCAAGTTTCGTATTACGGCGATTCCTTCACAGTCGATGAAGGAAATGTTTTGGAGATCGACATTGAGCGTTAATCCTTCATTCAGCACAGACTCAGCGGAGTCTTGCAGCAACGCAGCCCATTGGCCGGTAACTCGACCGTCGAGTTGCAAAGTAATTTCCTGTTCCGATAAGACAGCTCTCGTAATCTTCAACATGGGGGTTTCACCTGTCCTCTGCGTCTCTGTATTGCAAGTGTCACTGTCAAGAAAGGACGAAACATCAGAGACACTGAAGCAACACAGAGACGCACGAGGATTCACGTTAGTGCGACGGTAGATGATGGGGCTCGCCGTAGATAAAGTCGTCCATCATCACGATGTCATTGTTCACATTGTCGTTTGGACCAGGCGCGCTTGTGCCTGCCGTGATCCGCACACTCGCGATCCGTGGATCGTTGAACTTGATCCCGAAGAAAGAAAAACCACCATTACCAGGCGAAGCGGGTACAAAACTGCTGAACAACAGACGTCCGTCAGCACCGAAAAACTGCATCAGCGTGCTTGAACCGCGATTGCCGCGCTTGTTGCCGGGACCACTTCCATCCGGTTGATCGACGTCCGCGAAAATCACACCAAGACCAGTAACAGCCGCGCGAACCTGCCCATTTGAACCGGCAACAAAGAAAACCGTGTCAGTGATGTTGCTTCCCACCGGTGTGAACAAACGCAGAGGACTAAATGCACGGAACGTAGTGGCGTAGGTCGAGTTGCCAAACAGCCCGACGAGACCGCCTTGTGGTCCGCCCGATGGTGGTGCCTGTGAAAGTCCGAGTCCGGGCGTTGTGAACTGCGCGCCACGGGTATTCAGAAAAGTGTTGAAGGGATTCACGGGCGCCGTCGTTAGGTTACTCGGCGGAACGCCTCCATCCCAGTTGATCTCGCGGCGGCCAGAACCGAGCTCTTGCGTAGCGTTGCCGTTAACCGGATCGCCCAACGCATTGCGAAAGTCTGTGATAGTGCCTTGAATCGACGCGATGTTTGGACCAGCCGCCTGGAATACAGCCGGTGGCACAAAATCGTGAGTTGTGTTGTCTTGAATCGCGATCGGCGCAATGGCCGAGTCGCTCATGTTGAAGAGTGCACGGCCCTCAACTTGGGCCGTTAGTATCATGACGATCGCGGCCAGACTAAAGCCGGCCACACAACGCCAGAGGATCTTAGGGTTTCGGGGTACTACTTGCATTTCATTCTCCTTAAACAAATTCACTTGTGGAGAACGCGAAGTGCAGCTTGTGTGCCGTAAAGTAAACGCGCAAAAGTCTCGTAAGATAGGGCTTGCAGAGCAGATCATTAATCTGTGTCTACCGGATTTGGGAGTTAAGAAAGTGGGACTACGAAATGCGGTGGGCCTGGCGTTTTATTCCCAATTTTTCCATGCGGTGCCTCAACGTGTTCGGATGCATGCCAAGAGTTTTGGCGGCGCCGTTCGAGCCCTCGATTACGCCGTGAGTCTGCTGTAACACAGCCAGGATGTGTGCGCGTTCAACCTCCTGCAAGGTCTTGAGAGGCGGCTCATCCGCGTAAGGAAGCACGGCTTCGACTTCCAGCGGCGGCTCGTCCGAAACTTGAGACGTCGGGATGCTGGCCAAATCGTTTTCCAGATCCAGTGTTGGTCCCGAAGCGAGAAT
>DATNJO010000053.1:0-4309 GCA_035603895.1 Pyrinomonadaceae bacterium | reverse complement strand
ATCGGGCATTACCGCAGTCAACTCGCGACCTGCAGCAGACTCCTCCCCAATCCCCGTGAAGCGCGCAAGCGTCGCGTCCCACACCTGAATAATCAGGTGCGCATCCGTTGTAAAAACGCCGACTTCGGGCTGCGTAGTGGTCATCAATACATAGCCACAAAAAGCACAAGATTTTTTGTGCTTCTTTGTGGGGCTCTTTCAGCTTTCAGTCTCCGGCTCGCCTAGTGCGGGTGATTTTTTGCGCCTTGAAGTGCCCGTTTTCGTGCCCCTCTCCTTGCCGGTCAGGTTGCCGTTGGCGGCAGGATTATTAGTAACGATAGTGTCCATAATCTCACCCAGCTCACGCGCGCGGTTCGCGAGGCCGGACGTGCTCGTCAACGTCGCTTTCACACCGTCCGCATTGCGATTGGTGATCTGGCGAAGCTCGTTCACCGCGCCGCGAATGTTCTCGGCTGAGTCAAGATGATTGCGGTTGGAATTTGTAATCCGCAACGCTTCTTTCGAAACACTGCCAACGACGGCACTCATTTCATGCGCCGTTCGCGCCTGTTCGCGCATGGCCTTGCTTACCTGATCCGATTGCGAACGCATACTTTGAGTCGCGGACGCGATCTCCGCCGACGCCTTCGCCTGCTCAGCCACCGCTTTGCTGATCTCACTGATCTGTCGCGCTAGTTGGACCGCCTCTTTCGAAACCTGATCGCCAGCAACTGCCTGTTCGCTCAACGCACGCGAGCTGGACTGCGCCCCGCGCCTCATTGACTCCACTGCTTGCGAAATCTGTTTCGCAGCCGAGGCTTGTTCATTGGAAGCCTTGCGCACCTGCTTCGCCACTCCGCTCGTGCTCTGCGCCGCCTTGATGATCTCTCTGGCAGCGCGGCCCTGCTCATTCACTGCCTTGCTGACTTCCTTCGCCGTCTTGCGCATCTGCGCCGATGCTTTAACGATCTGCTGCGTAGCTTGCGCCTGCTCGATCACTGCATTGGACACCTGTTTCGCTTGCGTGGCAGTCGTATCTATTGCGGTAACCACTTGTTGAGCGGCGGTAAGTTGTTCCTCGGTGGCATCGGCAATCTGTGCGACAAGCTGAGTTGTTTGATTGATCCCGGCCAGTATCTTCTTCAGTCCCGCCGCACCGTCTTCCGCGAGTTGACCGCTTTCATCGGCAACGCGCATTCCCTCACTCGCAGCCGTCACCGCTTCTCTGACCACTTCCTGGAGCGACCTGATGATCGCCGCAATGTCCGCCGTCGCTTGTGCCGATCGATCCGCCAGGTTTCTGATCTCTTCCGCGACGACGGCAAACCCGCGTCCGGCATCGCCAGCACGCGCGGCTTCAATCGACGCGTTGAGCGAAAGCATGTTGGTGCGTTCAGCAATCACGTTGATCGTGTTGACGATGCCGCCAATCTCGTCGGAACGCTTTCCCATCTCGCGGATCACACCGGCCGACTGCTCCATTGCCGAACGCACACGCAGCATTCCCTGCATCGACTTCTGCGCCGCAGCTCCGCCTTCCTCTGCTTGTTTGGTTAACTGGGCAGTAGATTCCTCGGCACGCTTCGTCAACGCGACCACGGAATGTAACGAACGGTCCATCTGATTAGCGGCGCCCGCAGCGCCGCTGGCGGCTTCGTTGATGCGCTCGGCACTCTGCGCCACACCCTGCACCGACCGCGACATCTGTTCGATCGACGTCGACACTTCTTCGACTGACGACGCGAGACTCTCGCTCATCGCTGCGACTTCTTCGATCGACGCGGCCATTTCGTTGATCGACGAAGATGTCTGTTCCGCTGAAACCGTCAGATCGTCGGCGTTTCCGGAAAGACTCATGATCGAGGCCGCGACCTCTTCGATACTGGCGGCCGTTTCATTTACCGATGCCGTGAGTGCGTCCGTGTCACCGCTGACAGCCTTCACCGAAGCGGCAATCTCCGTCATTGCGCCCGTAACTTCTTCCGCGGAGGTGGCCATGTTCTGGACCGTGTTACTGACGTTCTCGGTCGAACGCGCGTTCTGCTCGACGGCCGCGGAGATCTGAGTAATCGACGCGGCAAGGGAGTCCGCATTCTTGCTGACCTCTTCGATCGACGCGGCGCTTTCGTTGACTGACGACGCGAGTTCTTCGGTCGAGGTGGCGATCGACTCGAGTTGCTTCGTGGTCTCGCCCATCGAAGCCGTCATCTCATCGGCGATCGTGCCTGTCCTGCCGAGTACACGTAACTGCATTTCCGCGCCTTCAGCGACCTCGTTGGCGGTAGCGGTGATTTGGGTGGCAGATTCGGCAACCTCCACCGCCTGTTCCCGCACCAGTCCGATGTTTCTCTCAAGGTTATTGTTCGAGCGGTCTAGCACCTGAGCCATAGTCCTGTCTCCCGTCTTCATATTCCAGATCGATCACCGCGTCTAAATTCAAAACAAAAATGGGACGTTGATTAATGGTGGCAACGCCTTCCAGGTAATGACCACTCAATCCCGTCAGCGCTTCCGGCGGCGGCTCGATCGACTCGGTGGGAATCTTCAAAAACTCGCGCGCCGTATCGACCACCAACCCGACCACCCGCGTTCCCTTGTTGATAACAACCAGGCGCGAACGCAGATCGCGTTCAATTCTTTCGAATCCAAAACGCGTGCGGAGATTCAACGCCGGAATCACCTGGCCGCGAACCAGCGCCACTCCCTCGACCGCGGCATGAGCATTCGGCACCGCGGCAACGTCGTCGATCATCTCAATCTGTTGCACAAAGCGACTGCGCACGCCATACGTCGTGCCTGCTAATTCGAAAAGTATGAATGGTTCAGTACTCATGCTTTGATCCGTAACTCATGGTTGGTCCGTGTCATTCCGTGTAAATCCGTGGCTCAATGCTGTGACGTTACTGCGAGTTGTCGCAACGCGCCGATGTCCAGGATCAGCACCACGCGTTGATCTCCGAGTTCGGTAGCACCCGCGATTCCTTTGCTTTGCGCCAGCGGATCTTTGATAGCGCGCACGACGATCTCTCGCTGTCCGAGTATGCGATCGACGGCGATGCCCACCGCGTTTGCTTCTTCACCGATCACCAGCACGTGGAAACTCTCTCCACGTTGGTGACTCATCTCAAACACACGCGCCAGCCGCAGCAATGGCAGAACTTTTCCGCGATAAGGAATAATCTCGTTGTTCTCCAACACCTGGGTGGAAGCCGATTCCACTTCCAGCACTTCCCTCACCGCCGACTGTGGTACCGCAAACCTTTGCCCGTTCACACTGACGATAAGCGCTTCCGCAATCGCGAGCGTCAGCGGCAACTCGATCGTGAAAGTCGTTCCCGCTCCGACTTTGGTCGCGAGGGAAATACTTCCGCCGAGTTCTTCGATGGCTTTCTTAACGACGTCCATTCCTACGCCACGGCCGCTCTCGCGATCGGCTTCGTCGCGGGTGGAAAAACCGGGAGTGGAGATCAGATCGAGCAAGGCGTGGTCGTCGCTAGCGGCATTCTCGTGCTGGAGACCGAGGGCCTTTGCCCTTTCGATGACGAGACGTCGATCGATGCCGCGGCCGTCGTCGCCGATTTTGATAACGATGCGTTCGCCGGCGGTGGTTGCGCTTAGCGACAAAACACCTTCGCTTCGCTTTCCCTGTGCTTCACGCTCGGCGATAGTTTCGAGTCCGTGGCTGACCGAATTGCGCACGAGGTGCATGAACGGATCCATCATCCGCTCAACCAAAAACTTGTCGATCTCCGTTTCGCCGCCGCTGAGTTGCACGATGATCTTCTTGCCGTTCTCGCGCGCCAGATCGCGCACGACGAACGTCATGCGCTCGAAGATTTCACCGATGTGGACCATGCGCACGCGCATGACGCTCTCGCGCAAGTCTCTCAACTGCCGCGCCATGGTCGAACTTGTTTCCTGTAGCGAACGCCAGACCGTGGGCGGTGTCACGCGTTTCAAATCCGCGACTTGATCCTCGAGACGCGTGCGGCTGATCACCAGATCACCGATGATGCGCATCAGTTCGTCGAGCCGATCCAGATCGACGCGCACAACGCTCGCCGGAGCGATCGTCGGCACCGGCTGGCTTTCCCTGATCTTCTTTTCCTCTTTAAGTTCTTCGAAAACCAGGCCGTCTGCTTCAAGCTCTTTGAGCACTGTCTGTTCGGCGTTGGTTGCAACTACGAAGTGAAACGCAATCTCTCCAGCGCCTTTAACGATGGGTTTCGCCTGTAACAGTTCACCAATCTCTTGCAGCCTGGAGCGGACGTTGTTGACGTTGACGCCGCGCTCGGAGAGTTCCGCGGTGGGCGTAAACTCAACTTGCCAA